>CAZTPE010000024.1:3254-17014 GCA_964614545.1 uncultured Ectothiorhodospiraceae bacterium | reverse complement strand
GCCAAAGGGTCGGCGGATGACGAGCTGGCCGGTGACCCGCTGGAAACCACCATCGCCAGCCAGGCCCCCGGCCCGGACGGGTGGCTGGTCTCGCAGCACGCCATCGACGCCCTGGATGCCGCCCTGCATGCGCTGCCCCTGCGCCAGCAGCAGGCCTTTCTGCTACGGCAGTGGGAGGGGCTGAGCGTGGCGGAAGCGGCCGCGGCCATGGGTATCAGCGCCGGCAGCGTCAAGACACACTATTTCCGCGCGGTGCAGACACTGCGCGACAAACTGGAGGATCACTGGCCATGAACGAGCGGCAGGATGACTTTCTGCGACAAACCAAGGCCACACTGGACGAGGCCGAGCAACGCATCGATGGCGCCACACAGACCCGCTTGAACGCTGCCCGCCGTGAGGCGTTGGCCGCAGGCAAGCGACCGCGTAGGCCCGTCTGGCTGCTGCCGGCCAGCGGCTTGGCTGCGGCCGCCACAGTGGCAGTGCTGACCGTCAGCCTGTGGCAGGTGCCGCCGATGGACGACAGCTTCGCCGCGCTGGAAGACATCGCCCTGCTCAGCGATGAGGCCGACCCGGAGTTTTACGCCGATCTGGAGTTCTACGCCTGGATCGCTGAGGGTGCCCCCACGGAAGACGACAATGGGTAACCGCTGCCTTTCTTTGTTGGGGGTGCTGGGACTGCTGTCCCTGTCGCCTGGCGTGATGGCGGCGGAAGAAGATACGCAGGCGCCGGATCTGGCGCTGCTGGAATTCCTCGGCAGCTGGGAAGACGCCGATGGCGAATGGATCGACCCATTGCAGATGCTCGACGCGCTGGAGGCCGAAGATACGCCCGCGATGCCGACTGAGGCGAAGGACACAGAGGTAGAAAGCGATGACTAGAGCCATAATGTTTGTGTTGATATTGTTCGCCCCTCTGGCCGTGTGGGCAGGAAACGACACCGCCGTCGGTACCGGCTGGAACAGCCTGACACAGCAGGAGCGCAAGTTGCTGGCCCCGCTGAAGGGCCGCTGGGATACACTGCCCGCCGAGCGCCAGCAGAATCTGCGCAAGGGCGTGGCGCGCTGGAAACAACTCTCCCCGAAACAACGCGCACGCTTCAAAAAACGCTTCGAGCGCTGGAAGCATTTGCCGTCGCAACAACGCGCCCGCGTGCGTCAGCGTTATGAACGCTTCATGACCCTGCCGCCGGCAGAGCGTCGACACCTGCGTGAGCAATACCGCCAGTTCCGCCAACTGCCGACCGATCGTCGCCGAGCCCTGCGTGAACGCTGGCGTAGCATGACGCCGCAGCAGCGCCGTCACTTCGTCGAACGCCGCGAACACATCCGCCACCTGACGCCCCGCCAGCGTCAGGAACTGCGTCAGCAGAGGCGCCGCTGAGCTCGTCAAACTTGCACAATATATTGGACAGGTTATACTTGTCCCATATCTTGTTCAAGAGAGGTGCGAGTCATGAGGGTGATCAATTTTTCAGAGGCCAGAAATCGTCTGAAGAGCGTGCTGGATGAGGTGGTGGATGACGCCGATTACACCATCATATCCCGCCGGGATGCCGAGGACGCGGTGGTCATGTCACTCGAGCAATTTAATGGACTGATGGAAACGGTTCATCTGTTGAAAAGCCCTGCCAATGCTGCGCACCTTGCACGGTCGATGGAGCAATATCGGGCCGGCAAGGTTAGTGAGCACGGGCTGAGCAATGATTGAAATCCTTGCCTGGACCCATGAGGCATGGTCTGATTATGTCTATTGGCAGGGCCAGGACAGGAAAACCCTGAAACGCATCAATAGACTGATTGCGGACACGCAAAGAAACCCCTTTGAAGGCATCGGCAAGCCGGAGCCCCTGAAGGAAAATCTGTCCGGCTTCTGGTCTCGCAGGATAGATGGAACGAATCGTCTGGTTTACGTCATCGACAACCAGCGACTGACCATTATTTCATGTCGATATCATTATTAATGCCGCAGGTTTCACTGCTTGATGGCCGGGTGGATATTCGCTGTCTTGCGGGAATATTTTGCTAGCGCACAGACGGTGGAAAGGTGGATGTTTACCGGGGCAGCTGCTGTATGGTCTTGTTCTGCTGTGCGCCAGCGTGCCCGTATTTTCGCAAAATGGCGCGCAGGATGATCTGCTGGACGAACTGCCCTCGCTGCTGAGCGTGGAGTGGAGTGCCGGTGATGACGGCCGCAGCGACCTGTACCTCGATCTCGACCTCGCCATTGGCGGCCCGCGGCTGCTGTTCTCCGCCGTGCAGACGTCCATCGACAACGAGTTCTCAAACTATACCACCCAGTCCTTCCTCATCGGCATGGTCAACGACCCGCTGCAGACGCTGAACTACGGTGCCGAGCTGGAACAGTGGGGCAGGGAAGACCACATCACCAGCACCACCGTACGCGGATTTCTGGCATACAACAGCCTCGACTGGACCCTCGCCGTTCGTCCGCAGTGGCGCGATATCGTCCTTTCGACGTCGGATCTTTGCCGCCGTTTTTCCACCTGCCCTGACGAGTGGCAGATCGAGAGCTATGGCATTCGCGTTGACGGTAACTACTATTGGGGAGCCTGGGGTTTTGCCTTGGGCCTGTCCGCCCATGACTACGACCGTGACCTGGCCCCGCTGGCCACCAACCCTTGGGTGATCCGTCTGTTTTCACCGTTGGCGCTGGAGCTGGTCATGGGCTTCGAGGAATATGGCATGAGTGCCGGCCTGCGCTACGCCTTTCGCCGCGCCCTGCTGAGCGTGGACGAATACCGCAGCGTCTCGGCCGTGGACGGCCTGGTCAGCTGGCTGACCAGCGTGCGTCTTTCCATCGACCTCGACCGCCAATGGCGCCTGCGCCTCAACGGCGGTTTGTTACGCATGCCGGAGATCAGTGGTGGCAGCACCCTGTACGCGGGGGTGGGTGCCGTGTACAGCTGGTAGCGGAGTGGGCGTTGGCCGCGATGAGCCGCTCCCACAATTTCCAAAACTGCAATTCAAGCTATAAAAAATTTCCACCCCCTGTCAACCAATCCTCCCCTGCCGCGTTTAAACAGGTGTATGGCATCTCAAGCATGCCCAGCGACACACCCCTAGTGAGGATTAAATAATGAAAATGCACACCCCCTTCGGCCAACGGCGCGGCAAATTTGCCACCCTGCTGTCGGCCCTGTTCCTGTTATTGACCGCCTTCATCCTCGGCGGTTGCGCCAATGACAACGGCGACAGCAGCGACGCCGATGGTGAACTGGTCATCGGTCTCACCGATGCCGAAGGCGATTTCGCCACCTACACCGTGGACGTCAAGTCCCTCACCCTTACCAAAGCCAGCGGTGAAGTGGTGCATACACTGCCCCTGAGCACGCGGGTCGACTTCGCCCAGTACACGGAAATGACCGAATTCCTCACCGTCGCTACCGTCTCCAGCGGCCTCTACGTACAGGCCGAAATGGTGCTGGACTACAGTGACGCCGACATCCAGGTGGAAGACGCCAACGGCGATGCCGTGAAGGTGGACAACATCGTCGATGCCGACGGCAACCCCATCACCGAGCTGACCTTGGCGGTGAAACTGGAGGGCCGAAACTCCCTGCGCATCGTCCCCGGCGTACCTGCGCACCTGACCCTGGACTTCGATCTCAAGGCCTCCAACAGCGTTGCATTCAGCCCCGACCCCATCGTTACTGTCGAACCTTTCCTGCTCGCCGAGCTGGATGTGGAGAAATTCAAGACCCACCGCCTGCGTGGCCCGCTGGCCGGCGTCGACGTGGCGAATAACACCTTCGATGTCATTATCCGCCCCTTCCATCGCCACATGAGCCGCCGTGACATCGTCCGCCACTTCGGCACCATCACCGTCACCGCCACCGACGACACCGTGTTCGAAGTCGATGGCGAAAGCTATCTGGGCAACGCCGGCCTCACCGCCATGGATGCCCTGCCGCGTTTTAGCGCCACCCTGGTGCGTGGCGATATCAAACTCAATCCACGCCGTTTCGTGGCGCGCGAAGTCTATGCCGGCAGCAGCGTGCCCGGTGGCAGTGCCGACGTGGTTACCGGCAACGTCATTGCCCGCAGCGGTGACACCCTGACCGTGAAGGGTGTGACCCTGATCCGTGCCGGCGGCAGTGTGGTGTTCAACGACAATGTCACCGTGCAACTGAGTCGCGAGACCATCGTCAAGCGCCAGCTTGATATGGGTGCCGACTACGACATCGGCGACATCTCCGTCGGCCAGCGCCTGCGTATCTTCGGCACGCTGACCAATTCCATGGCCACCCAACTGGAAATGAAGGCTAAACGCGTGCAGATGCGTTTCACCACCCTGCGCGGCACCGTGGTGGGGCTGGGCGTAACCCCGGTCGAGCCGATACCAGTAACGCCCTTCGTCATCGACCTGCAGGCCATCAACGGCCGCCGCGTGTCCCTGTTCGACTTTAGCGGCACCGGCACGAATGCCGCCAACGATGCTGATCCCGCGGTCTATGAAATCGAGACTGCCAGCCTGGATGTTTCCGGCCTCGACGATGGCGCACCGGTCAAGGTACGCGGTTTTGTCACCCCCTTCGGCAGCGCCCCGGCAGACTTCACCGCACACAGCGTGTTTGATGTGGCACTGATGAAAGGCGTCATGGCCATCGGCTGGGAGCCGGCCAGCGGCACCGCCATTTCCTCGTTGACCGCCGACGGCATGCGCCTGAATCTGGATGGCGTCGGCCGTTTCCATCACGTCTCCCGCGGCCGGGTGGCGATTGATCTTACCGAGCTTTCTGCACCGCCGAGCATCGTGCCCCGTACCGGTGGTGAAGGCCTGTACCTGATCAACCAGGCCGGTACGCACCAGTTGCATACCACCTTCGGTGGCTTTGCCGATGACCTCAATGCCCGTCTCAGCAGCGGTGCACTGGTGAGACACCTTGCCGCCAGCGGCCCGTTTGACGACGCCACCGCACAGATGACGGCAGGCTTCGTGAATATCAGCGTGGAATAAGCGTAAAAAGTCAGATAAATCTCCACCCGGGGCGGCCAGATGGCCGCCCTTTTTTGTGTTTGGGATGGAGAGCACCAGCCTGGATGATTCAGCGTTGGTTGGTGAACTTGTGGCACCGCTCTGCGGTGTCACACACTCTGTGGCGCTCTGCGCCACTTCCACCTTGGCAGAATACCCTGGCTTTCTCGCATCACACCGCAGAGCGGTGTGACGATGTGTTGTTAGCAGGACAGTATTGGTGTTTAACCCACCACGCCCTGGATTCCGGCCTTCGCCGGAATGACAGTTGTCTGTTTTATAGAGGTACACCTCGGATAAAACAAAGCACAATCCGGGGTATGGCAGTGCCATGTTTCTTTGGGTTACGCTACGCTGCAGTCCAGTCTGCCTTGTCTTAGGCGGAAGGGGAGAAATCCAGGATGAGGGAGGCTATGCGTCGGTGGCGACTATTGGAGGTATAGAAATGAGCAAGGCATTCACTGAAATATCCGCAGGCCTGGCAGATGCCATGGATCACGCCAAGGGTAAATCGACAAACGTCGTTGAGCACAAACTGGAGGCCATTGATGTAAAGGCCATTCGTGAAAAAACGGGCATGAGCCAATAGAAATTCTGCGCAACGTTTGGTATATCGATTGGCACCTTGCGTCACTGGGAGCAGGGTCTTCGGACCCCAAGGGGGCCGGCCAGGGTTTTGCTCAAAGTGGTTCAGAAAAACCCGAAGGCAATTATTGATGCGATGAAGGAATGAGTGGCTTAGGCGAGATAAAACAATAGGGAATCCAGGGTAGGGTGGTGTCCCAAACATGTCTATCTCACTAAACCCAAAACAACCATGATTTCACAAAAAGACTTCCAAATAGCCACACACGGCCGTGGCAGCACCAATATCACCACCGAGGTTGAACATATTGTTGCGGCATCGGGTATTCACACCGGCCTGTGCCACGTGTTCGTCGAGCACACCAGTGCATCGCTGATGTTGTGTGAGAATGCCGATCCATCGGTGCGGCGGGATCTGGAGTATTTCCTGGCGCAGTTGGCGCCCGATGGCGATCCTGCCTACGAGCACAGCATGGAAGGCCCCGATGACATGGCGGCCCATCTACGAACCATCCTTACCCATAGCGATCTGACTATTCCGGTGCGCGATGGTTGTTGTGCGCTGGGTACCTGGCAGGGGATATTTCTACTGGAGCACCGTACCCATCCCCATCACCGCAGGATCACGGTCACGGTGCAGGGCGAGTAGTTGCCGTTATTTATTTTCCCCGCGGGAAATCGTCCGTAGCACCCGGTCCAGCATGCGCGTCGACAGCAGCCGGCGCAGGATGCCGAACAGCCAGGTGGGTACGGTGACGTAGTAGCGCGGCTGAGGGCGTGGGGACTCCAGGGCGTGAATAACTTTTTTCAACACGGCCTCCGGGGGCAGAGTGAAGGGCGCCGCGGGGCCGATTTTTTGCAGGCGCTTTTCCATGCGCCGGTAGGTGTCACGGTGGGCGCTGCGTTCGGCATCGATGTGTTTTTTATACATGGCGAAGGCGTTGGCGCGGAAGCGGCTCTCTATCGGCCCCGGTTCGATTAGTGAGACATGGATGCCGCTGCCGTGCAGTTCCAGGCGCAGGGTGTCGGTGATGCCTTCGAGGGCATATTTGCTGGCGTTGTAGGCGCCGCGATAGGGCAGGCCGACGATGCCCAGCAGGGAGCTGTTCTGGATGATGCGGCCGAAGCCCTGCCGGCGCATAGCGGGAATCAACTGATTGGTGAGTTCGACGGTGCCGAACAGGTTGGATTCGAATTGTGCGCGCAGGGTGTCGCGGCTGAGGTCTTCCACCGCGCCAGGCTGGCCGTAGGCGCCGTTGTTGAACAGGGCGTAGAGTTCGCCGTCGGTGATGGCCAGGGTTTCGCGCACCGCCTGCCGGATGGAGTCGGAATCGTCGAGATCCAGTTGCACGGCGTGGAAGCCTTCCTTGCGCAGTCTTTCCATATCTTCTTTACGGCGCGCGCTGGCGATGACGCGGTAGCCCCGCTCGCGCAGACCGTGCGCCACGCACAGGCCGATGCCGCTGGAGCAGCCGCTGATGAGGATGGATTTTCCGTTAGAGTCACGGTCTGTCATACGGGATCAGCCGATCTGGTCTTCGGCAAATTCATTCTGGATTTCTTCTACCGCTGCGCGGTTTTTCATCAGCGCTTCAACACAGTCCCGATCGAGTTTTTCTCCCGCCAGACGCTGCAACAGGGCAAAGGACTCATCGTTGGACCAGGCTTCTTTGTAGGGGCGTTTGCTGGTGAGGGCGTCAAACACATCGGCTACCGCCGTGATACGTGCCTCCAGGGGGATTTCCGTTCCGCTGAGGCCATGCGGATAGCCGCTGCCGTTGGGTGCTTCGTGGTGATATTCGGCGATGTTGCGCAGGATGTTGATGTTTTCGAAGCTGTCCAGACCGTGATCGCGCAGCATGCTGTCGATGATCTCGCGGCCCTTGCGGGCGTGGGTCTGCATGATGGTCCTTTCCCGCTCATCGAGTTTTCCGGGTTTGTGCAGGATGGTATCGGATATGGCGATCTTGCCGATGTCGTGCAGGGGCGAGAAGAGAAATACATTTTCGATAAATTCATCGCTGAGGTCGTAGCTTTCGGCAATGTGTACGGCAATCAGACGGGCATAACGCGACATCCGGTCGATGTGCGAGCCGGTTTCCGTGTCGCGGTGATGGGTCATGTCATGGGCGGTCTTCACCGTCGCCAGCAGGGTGCGCATGCTGGTCTGTTCGTTGATGACGAGCAGTGAGATCAGGTGCCCCATAAGATCGAAGTAATGCAGGGATTCTTCGTTAAAAACATCTTTCTGATAGGAGTTGAAGAAGATGAAACCGAAAAAGACATCATTGACATACATGGGCATGGTGTAACTGGCGGCGTAGCCCTGCGCCGAAATGCGCTGTGTATGCACTTTCTTACCAGAGGAAAATACGCTGAGATCGTTGACCACGCGTGGATGCCGCTGCTGGATGATTTCCTTCAGCGAGGGGGCGTTTTCCAGTTTGGACTGATAGCGAACGAGGGGGGCGTCACCACCACTACTGTGCAGATAGGTCTTCAGGAAATCAGTTTTATGGTCATAGATAGTGACGGCGATGCGGTCGATGAAGGTCCAGCGTTCACGCACGGTCTGGTGGATCTTGTCGAGTTTTTCCGTTAACGGCAGGTTTTCGTTGAGGACGTATAGCGTGTCGGAGTGTTTAAACATTTATTGATCTTTTGTTGGCGGTTTTACAAATCGGCAAGTTGTCTCCCTGACATTTCGACCATCGGGTCAAACTACTGTAGCGTGGGGTTTCAATCAACCTTAAAGGTGCCCTTAACGGTATGGATGCGGGCTCAGGCCAGTAACACCGCCACCAGGCCGGTGAGGAAAATGCCGTCGAAGGTGCCGGCGCCGCCAATGGCCGCCATGGGCAGGCCCATGTTGCCGATGTCGCGCAGGCGCAGCAGATCAGCACCGATGAGCACGCCGAGGGTGCCGCTGATGTAGGCCAGTGGCGCACTCTGTTCGGGGGCCAGCAGGATGGCCAGCAGCGCGGCACTGACGGGGGCAATGAAAATCGGCATGCCGATGCCCAGGCCGGGCACCGGCCGGCTGGCAAGGTGGCTGATGAAGGCGACGCCGCCGATGCCAATCAACAGCTGGGTGAGCCCCAGGTTGCTGTGATGCAGCAGATAGAGTGAAAAGAAGATGGGGATCAGGCCACCGCCGACGTTGATAGCGATCAGGGTACGGCCGGTGAAATTCTGCTGCATTTGCCGCAGCAGGCCACGCAGTATGGGGTCGGCGGGCGGTGTTGGTGGTCGACTGGCGGGGATGCTGAACAGCGGCAGGTTGATGGCGCTGCCGAACAGCGAGGCGAACAGCAGCAGAAAGGCCGAGGACTGCGACAGGCCGAGCCGGCCGAAGGCGATGGTTACCGCGCCCACCTGCACCACCGCCAGTAGCAGGCCAATGGCGAAAATGAATAACAGCAAGTAGAGGGGGGAGAAGGGGGAGCGCATGGAGGGAGTGCCGGTTCCTGTTGACGGTAAAGATGCTTGCTAAAAAGTCGTAGGAGCGGGCCATGCCCGCGATGGTTTCTGCACCAGGGCTTCAGCAATGCACTTGTAGGAGCGTCTTTAGGCGCGACAGCCCGATGATAAAAAACTGTCGCGCCTAAAGGCGCTCCTACAATTGTTGGATATTTCTGCTCTGTGCCATCGACCATCGCGGGCATGGCCCGCTTCTACGGTTTGGTGATTTCTTTTACGGCCTTGGCCAGCAGTCCGGCCAGTTCGATGCGGTTGCTGGGGTGAGTCACGCTGTCGGTGCTCCAGACTTTGTCGACGCCTGCGTCCTTTAATTGTGCCAGGGCGTCGCCCATGAACAGGCCGTGGGTGACCAGGCAATGCGCTTTTATTGCGCCAGCCTCGAGCGCTTGCTGTGCGGCGAGGGCGAGGGTGCGACCGGTGCTGGCGACGTCGTCCACCAGGATCACCTGCCGGTTGTGAAAATCGATGCTGGGCATGGTGATGCTCACGTCACGGTCGCCACGCCGGGTCTTGTTGGCAACACCAAAATCCAGGCCGCCGGCGGCCTCGGCCACGGCGGCAACCCATTGCCGGGATTCGCCGTCCGGCCCCAGTAGCAGGGCGTCGGGACATTCACTGGCGATGAATTCACCCATCGCTTGGGTGGCGCTGAGGTTAATGGCGTGGGGCAGGGGGATGGCCTGTGACAGGTGGTCGATGCGGTGCAGATGGGCATCGACCGTGATCACGGCGTCGAAGGTCTGCGCCAGCAGGGCACCGATAATGCGTTGACTCACCGCCTCACCGGGGTGAAAGGCGATGTCCTGACGCATGTAGGCCAGGTAGGGTGTGACCAGAGTGAGCTGCCTAGTGCCATTGTCGCGCGCGCTGCCGGCGGCCAGCAGCAGTTCGATGAGCTTGTGGTCGGGGTCGTTGAGGCTGCGGCAGAAGATGACATGCGCCGCCAGTGGTGTAGGCAGGCGCAGCTTGCGTTCGCCGTCGGGAAAGAGGTGGATCTCCGCCTTGGCAAAGGGGGCGCCCAGTGCTGCCGCCAGGCCCTTGCCCTGGGCGGCGTATTCGCCGAAGCCGATGACTTGCCAATCACTCATACCGGCGGCCCTTCTGTTTCGATGTCATCGCTGATCCGGTAGCCGCTGTTGTTGTCGGCAAGCTTGCTGGCAAAGTTGAAGTCGGCGGGGAATTCAGCGTGGATGCGGTACAGGGGTTCGCCCTTTTTGACCGGGTCGCTGAGTTTTTCCAGCAGATCGACGCCGGCGCCCTTGTCCATGGGGGCGCCGGCGAGGCGGGCGATCTTCGACATCTGGTAGTTGTCGATGGCGCTGACCACGCCGTCGCGCGGGGCCTTGATCTCATGGGTCAGGTGGCCCGGCTTGAAGCGTTCCGTCTGTTTGCCCTGGGCCTCGATGATGGCCTGCATCTTGGTCAGCGCGCGGCCGGAGTCGAGGATGTCGCGTGCCATCACGTAGCCGCTGCCGCCGCGCACGTCGGGGTCGAATTCGAGGATGCGTCCGGCCAGCCGCAGGGCCTTCTGGCGCAGATCCTGCGGCGCGTCGGGGTCGTTGTGCAGCACCGCCATCACGTCGCGCGCCTCCAGCACCGGGCCGATGCCGCGGCCGATGGGCTGGCTGCCGTCGGTGATGATGACCTCGATGTGCAGGCCGAGGCGGTCGCCAACGTATTCGAACAGCTTGCGCAGGTGTAGGGCCTCACGCATGTGGTGCACTTTGGCGCTGGGGCCGACGGGGATGTCTAACAGGAGATGGGTAGATCCGGCGGCGAGCTTCTTCGACAGAATGGACGCCACCATCTGTCCCTGTGAGTCGATGCCCAGGGGGCGTTCCACGGCGATCAGGATGTCATCCACTGGTGCCAGCTTGGCGGTGCCGCCCCAGGCCAGGCAGGCGCGCTCGCGGCGTACCACCTTGTGCATGGTACCGGGCGACAGCTCCACCTTGGCCAGCACCTCCATGGTATCGGCGGTGCCGGCGGGGGAAGTGATGGCGCGCGACGAGGTTTTCGGCATCAGCGTGCCGTGGGCGGCGACGATGGGCGTTACCAGCATGGTGGTGCGGTTGCCGGGGATGCCGCCGATGCAGTGTTTGTCCACCACCAGCGGCTCGTGCCAGTGCAGGCGCTCGCCGGATTCGGTCATGGCGCGGGTGAGGAAAAGGATCTCCTCGCGATCCAGGCCGCTCTGCCCTGAGGCCACCAGGAAGGCGGCCATCTCCATTTTTGAATAGCGATTGGCGACAATATCACGGGTAATGGCGCGATAGTCTTCAAGTCTCAGAGGTTCGCCACCGATTTTGCGTCGGACGGCATCCATGGATGCCGGCGGTTCAGCGTGGTCCACCCGCACCGCGGTGCCTTCGCCCAGCCCCAGCTGCTCGAAGGCCTGTTCCGCCAGCCCCAGCTCGCCGGGGGCGACGATGGCGGCATCGTCCACCACGTTCAGCAGGGCGTGGATGCGGTGGTCGTCGGATTCGATGAGGATCTTCGACAGGGCCTGAAAGCCCTCGGCGCGATAGAGTTCACACTCACGGTGGAGATAGGCTACGTTTTCACGGTAGGTGTCGATGGCGACGCGGCGCAGGCTCAGAAGCTCATGGTCGGCTGTCTTCACATTTTTTGTGCCCATGGGAACCTTTTACCCGTCAATGGTGTTACAGCGCAAGTCAAATATTCTTCGCGTGCTTCACCATGGGTTGGTGAGAGATTTAATGCCCGCTTAAGTTTTTCCTTATACTTTCCCTAGCTATGAGAAATATCCTCCCCTTTCGTGCTCGGCGCGAGACACTGCCCGATTTTGAGACGCTGGTGCGCCCACACCTCAATCACCTGTACCGGGTGGCGTACCGTTTTTGCGGCCACCGACAGGATGCCGAGGATCTGGTGCAGGACCTGCTGGTCAAGCTCTATCCCCGCCATGCCGAAATCACCAAGGTGGAAAAACTGCGTCCCTGGCTGGTGACCATCCTTTTCCGCATGTTCATCGACGGCACGCGCCGCAAGGCCCGTTCGCGGCTGGAATTGATCGATGATGAAACGAAATTTTATGAAAGCATAGCCTCCAGTGATGAACGGCCGGAGCAGTCGTTGGCGCGTGAGCAGCGTATGGCACAAATACAGGCAGCCTTCGAGCGACTCAGTGACAATCACCGTACGCTGCTGACCCTGCACGACATTGAAGGCTATCGTCTGGCCGAGTTGGAAGGGATGCTGGCGGTGCCGCTGGGCACGCTGAAATCCCGCATTCACCGCGCCCGGGCGCGTATGCGTGAGCTACTGAATGAAGCGGCGGATGGTGTCACGGATGGTACCGTGTAAGGTCTCCGGCGGATTATTTTCAATAAACTTGGTTTTTCTTGGAACCCTTTGCGAGACATCATCGTTATTAAGGGCGAGAGGGGATGACAATGATATGCAATGAACGACACGACATGATGGATGACTACCTCGATGGCGAACTGCCGCAACGGCAGCGGGAAGCCTTCGAACGTCACCTGAATGATTGTGCAGGCTGCCAGCAGCGACTCTCGCGGGAACAGGTTTTGCGCGCCGATCTCAAGGCCATGCCGGTTCCGGCTCCGTCGGCGGGCTTCGCCGAACGGGTGTTGCGGCAGGCGGTGGAAAGCAACGTCAGCCATCCAAACCACCGGCACGGTTTCGTGACGGGTTTCGGCAGTGCCCTGGTGGCCGGTCTGGCACTTTGGGTCGTGGTAGGGCTCTTTCCCGACCCGCAGGGGGTTGCTCCGGAAGGGGCAGGGCCGCTGCAGATGGTCTCCATTGCGCTCAATGCACTGAATGAAGAGCAGGATGTCACGCTGGTATTCAATGCCGAGCGGATTGTGCTGGGGGCAAGGATTTCCATCGAACTGCCGGACAACGTCATCATCGCAGGCTACCCTGGGCGCAAACGCCTGGAGTGGAGCACCGATCTCGCCAAAGGTAGCAATCTGCTGCGCCTGCCGGTGATCGCCACCCGGGCTGATGCGGGCCAACTGGTTGCGCATATTGAGTATGGCAACAAGGTGACTACCTTGAAAATCCAGCTCGACGTGCGCAAACCGGGACTCACGGGAACCGTCGAGCTGCCCACTCAGCGCATGGCATGAGGGATATGCCGGAAAAATCAGATCCACTGAATTCGATGTAGGAGTAGATGTAATGAAAGCAGTGAAAACGACCTTGATGGCTGCCGGTTTTGCCCTTTCTGCCCTGGCTCTGGGTATGGGATGCGCACAGGCTACTGACCTGGATGATTTGGACGTGACAATCCAGGTTATTGGTAGTGATGACGTCAGGGGTTTTAGCAATGAATTGAGTCTGCCGGATTTTTCTGATGATAGAAAATCCGATGACATGAAGTCCGAAGAGCATGATACGGACAAATCTGATGACAATGATGGCGAAGATCATGCCGACGATGATGATCGTAATGATGACGACCATGATGAAGCCAAGGATGAAAGCGAAGATCACGATGAAGGCAAGGATGATGCCGAAGACTCCAAGGATGATCGTGAAGATTCCGATGAAGATCGTGATGAGGTCAAGGACGACCATGAAGACAGCAGTGATGACCGTGATGATGCCAATGACGACCGCGATGATGACCGTGATGATGCCAATGACGATCGTGATGATGACCGTGATGATGCCAATGACGACCGCGATGATGACCGTGATGATGCCA
>CAZTPE010000024.1:0-3154 GCA_964614545.1 uncultured Ectothiorhodospiraceae bacterium | reverse complement strand
ACCGTGATGATGCCAATGACGACCGCGATGATGACCGTGATGATGCCAATGACGACCGCGATGATGACCGTGATGATGCCAATGATGACCGCGATGACGACCGTGATGATGCCAATGATGACCGCGATGACGACCGTGACGACGACCATGAGGATCGCGACGATGCTGACGACGACAAAGACGATCAGGAGGATTGATCAGTATGGTTTTCCGATAGCCGAAAATTAAGCTGCTGTTAAGTTATCCTTGGTAAAAAATAATCCTCTCCGGCGTGCCGGGGGGGATTATTTGTTTTATTAAGCCTGCATCCCTATAGGCCATGCTCAGTCGCCGTATGCCGATGCGCAGCTCGGCGTTATCACGCTTGCCAATGGAGCCACCATTGGCGGCGAGTGATGCTTTGATCTGAAGTACGCTTGAAGTCCTGAACATGGTCTATATGGATGCCGGGTTAATATGATCTTGGTGGTTCGGGTATCCGCCTGATCACTCGCCCGTTGAGGTACGTTATGCGATTGCACACGTTTTTTCTTGTCTTCTCTCTGATTCTGGCTATGCCGCTCGTAGTGGTTGCCGGTGAGGCCGATGAGTACTTTTCCCAGGGTGTGAAGGCTGCCGAGGCCGGTGACTACAAAAATGCCCAGAGCTATTTTCTGCGCTCCCGTGAACTGGGTCCGGGCAAGCCGGTGCTGGATTACAACCTGGGTGTCACCTATTACCGTCTCGGCCAATACAGTGAGGCGCGTAAAGTCTTTACTCGTTTAGTGAAAGAGCCGGAATTTACCCACCTGGCATATTTTAATCTGGGCTTGATTGCCAACAAAGCCGGTGATGAACGTTCCGCCACCGACTGGTTTCTGCGCACCTATGATAATACCTCAGACACCAAGCTCAAGGCCCTGTCCACCAAGGCGCTGGAGCGTCTGGGCGTCAATGTGAAGAAAGGCTCGACGACGAAGAAATGGAGTGGTTTTGCCAGTGTCAACGCGGGCTATGATTCCAACGTTAAACTGGCCAATGAAGACCTGGTAGGCGTGGTTGGTGAAAGTGACAGCAGCCTCGAAGTCATGGGTGCGGGCAATTACTGGCTGCGTGGCGGGCGTGAGGATGGTGTGCGCCTTTCCTTCAGCGCCAATGTGCAGAAGTACCAGACCCTGAGTAACGATGATTTCAGCCAATTCAAGTTAGGTCTGTCCCGTTTCGGCAAGCTGGGCGACTGGAACATGCGCTTTACCGGTTCCTGGAATGAGAGCTATCTGGGCGGCAACAATTATCAGCGTATCTTCGGCGGCGAGGCGCGCGGGCAGTATGGGCTTGGTGATGGCAAATATCTGCGCCTGCGCTATCGGCTCAATTACATCACTGCCACGGACACGATTTTTGAGGTGCTGGGTGGCTGGCGCCACCAACTTCGCGCCGGGATGCAGTTCAATCAGGGCGCGCATCGCTTTCGTGTCTATTACCAGTTGGACCTCAACGAGCGTAGCGACCGTGTGCGTGCGACCGGCTTTACCAGCTTCTCGCCCACTCGCCACGCCCTGCGCGCTCTGGCCTATCTACGCCTGAGCGAAAAATGGAAGGGACGCCTCGATGCCCGCTACCGCTTCAGCGGCTACAACGATGCCACCACCGATACCAATATTGTCACCAGCCCCGTGACCCGTGAGGACAGCCAGCTTCGTCTCGGTGCCCGTTTGGACTACGGTTTCGCCAGGAACTGGGAAGTGGAAGGGCAGTATGCCTATTATGACAACAGCTCCAACATTGCTGCGAACAGCTACACGCGTTCTGTCGTGTTTCTGGGTGTAAACCGCTTTTTCTGATTCCTCTTGCCATAACGGGGCCGCGCATGTTTCGATGTGCGCTGCCCCGAACTCCGGAATCCGATAAATATGCAGCAACGCCTGGTACTGCTGAAAACCTGGTTGGCCGATGTACTGGAAACATCCGCCTTCGAGCTTGCTCCGGCCTCCAGCGATGCCAGCTTTCGCCGTTATTTCCGTCTCCGCCACGACGGCCGCTCGCTGATCGTCATGGACGCGCCGCCCGTGCAGGAAGATACCGCACCGTTTATTCATGTTGCTGAACTGCTGATAGAGCAGGGCCTGAATGCACCGCGCATCCTGGCAAAGGATATCCGTCAGGGCTTTCTGCTGCTCAGTGACCTGGGCGATACGCCCTATCTGCAGGTATTGACCGAAGCGACCGCTGACCGGCTCTATGGCGACGCCCTGTCCGCGCTACTGCGCATACAGCAAATCGACGCGGGTCGACTCGATGACATCCCCCCCTACGACCATGCCCTGTTGATGCAGGAAATGAACCTGTTTCGTGACTGGTATTTGAAAAAGCATCGGCAGCAGATTTTATCGCCGGCACAGGAACAGTTACTCGATGATGTCTTCGAACAGCTGGTAAGCTCGGCGCTGGATCAGCCGGTGGTGTTCGTGCATCGTGATTATCACTCGCGCAATTTGATGTTCACGGAAAAGGCCAATCCGGGCATCATCGACTTTCAGGACGCCGTGCAAGGGCCGGTGACCTATGATCTCGTTTCCCTGCTGCGTGATTGCTACATTCGCTGGCCGCGCGTGCGGGTCGAGGCCTGGGCGCTGGGTTATCTGCGCGATGCGCGGCAGGCCGGCATTGTCGGCGCAGCGGATGATACTCTCGGTGATGAAGTCTGGCTGCGCTGGTTCGACTGGATGGGCGTGCAGCGCCACCTCAAGGCCGCCGGTATCTTCGCCCGCCTCAGCCTGCGCGACGGCAAGCCTGGCTATCTTGGCGATATCCCACGCACCCTGGGCTACGTGCGCGAGGTGGCGGGGCGCTACGAGGAACTGCAACCGTTGCTGGACTTCCTGCCTGCCGGAGAGCCGGTGTGAAGGCCATGATCCTCGCCGCCGGGCGCGGCGAACGCCTGCGCCCGTTCACCAACCACACCCCCAAGCCGCTGTTGCCGGTGGCCGGCAAGCCGCTCATCGTCTGGCATATCGAGGCGCTGGTCGCGGCGGGCATCCGTGACATTGTCATCAATCATGCCTGGCTGGGTGAGCAGATCGAGGCAACGCTGGGGCAGGGCGATGCCTTCGGTGCGCACATCGTCTATTCGCCGGAGGGTGAGCAGGCGCTGGAGACCGGCGGCGGCATCTAT
>CAZTPE010000023.1:0-18070 GCA_964614545.1 uncultured Ectothiorhodospiraceae bacterium | reverse complement strand
GGGTGTCACGGCGCAGGTCGCGGCGGCGGATGTTGCCGTCGAAGCTGCGGCCGAGACCGTAGATCACCGTAGGATCGGTCTGCAGGCGCATGCGTTTCTTCAGCCGCCGGTTGAACACACCGGCGATCTGCTTGCGCTCGCTGGGCAGGGCGGTTTCCTTCTCGACGATGGAGGCGAGGATCAGTGCTTTGTAGGGCGTATCAAAGGCCAGATCCGGTGAGCGCGCCGGCCACTCCTCGCGCAGCAAGGTCTGCATGGCATCGTAGGCACGCTGTAGGAATACCACATCGGTAGTCATGCGCGGGAAGTGATAGGTGTCGGGCAGGAAGCGACCCTCGGGGTGTTCACCAGGATGGCCGAGCTGTTCCATAATTTCAGCGTCACTGTAGTCGGACAGGGTGTGCAACAGGTATTCGTTGCTGTGCACGGCATCCATCAGCTGGCGGAAGTTCCAACCCTCGACGATGGTAATGGCGTATTGCAGGGTCTCACCGTTGACCAGCTGTTCCAGCAGACGGTGGGGAGTAATGCCGGTGTCGAAGCGGTATTCTCCAGCCTTGATCTGCTTGGCCTTGCCCTCCAGCCGGCCCAGCCAGACCAGATAGCGTGGGCGGTCGACGATGCCACGGGTCTGCAGGTCGTGGGCGACGCGGGTGAGGGTCATGCCGGGCTTGAGTTCGTAGCGCAGACCGCTTTCGCCGAAGTTCAGCGGTTCGTCGGTGAAGCTCTGGTAGTCCATCCATACCCAGGCGGTGGTGAGACCGGCGAGGAGAATCAACCCACCGAGCAGCTTAAAAAACCGCGGCTTAGTCATTGCACATATCCACGGCGGCAACCAAACGGGCAGTGAGTGGACCGGGCATATAATCGCGGCTATCCAGCCTGCGCACGGGCCAGATGCCGATCACGCTATTACTGAGAAACAGCTCATCGGCGGTAGCCAGATCACGCAGACCCAGTCGTCCCTCGCCCACCGGGATGCCCTGGGCCTCGGCCCCGGCCATCACCTGTGCACGCATTACCCCGGCCACGCCGCAGCGCGACAGTTCGGGTGTGCGCAGGACACCTGCCTGCACCACAAACAAATTACTCATTGTTCCTTCGATGACATTCCCCTCAATATCCTGCATCAGCCCCTCGGTGATGCCTATGTCGTTCCACTCGGCACGCGCCAGCACCTGCTCCAGCCGATTAAGGTGCTTGAGTCCGGCCAGCGCCGGGCTGTGGCCCATACGGGTATCGCAGATGCGCACGGCGACGCCCCGCGTTCGGTTTTCCGGCGGATGGTCCGGGGCCGGGAAGCATGCCAGCAGGCGCATGGGCGTGGGATCTTGCGGCGGACGATAACCTCGCCCACCGTTGCCGCGGGTCAGCACGATCTTCAACACTCCGTCGGCCTCGTCACAGCAGAGCCGCTCGGCTTCGTCGCGCAGCAGGGCCTCATCCGGCATCGGCAGGGCCAGACGTTCACAACCATGAGCCAGTCTCGCCATGTGCGCCGCCCAGAGACAGGGCCGCCCATGGCGGATACGCAGGGTCTCGAACAGGCCGTCGCCGTACTGAAAACCGCGATCCCGCGCGTCAATGCTGGACGTTTCGATGCCGTTGATAAGTGTCGAAACCAAGTGCTGCGCGTCCGTGGTTGAAAGCCGGAAAGGATACCACAGCCGTCTCGCTTGTTGCCGGGTGGGAACGCCGTATCAGGCAGAGAAATTGTGGTTCGGTTGAGGTGGCGCAGAGCGCCACGGGATGTGTAGCACCGCAGAGCGGTGCTACAAGTTCAAAAACATCTGAAGACTCATTGTGTGCGGCTTCAGCCGCGAACAGTATTTGAAATGATCTTCGCGGCTGAAGTGGCTCCCACAGTGTATTTAACCGATGGTCTCTGTGTGGTGAAAGACAATAAATATCGCGGGCATGGCCCGCTCCTACCTGCCCCGCTACAGATTTGGACGCTGCTCCAGCGCCAGCAGCAAACCGCGCGCCTTGGCACGGGTCTCTTCCAGCTCGCGCTCAGGCACCGAGTCGGCGACGATGCCGCCTCCCGCACGCAGGCTGAGGGCCTGTCCGTGTTTCACGATAGTTCGAATCAGTATATTGAGGTCAAGGCTGCCGTCATGGTTGAGGTAGCCCATGGATCCGGTGTAGGCGCCACGTCCTTCCCCTTCCAGTTCACTAAGAATTTCCATGCAGCGCACCTTGGGACAACCGGTGATGGTGCCGCCGGGAAACACGGCGCGAATCACCTCGCCCGGGGTGGTGCCGGGACGCAGGCGGCCGCAGACGTTGGAGACGATATGGTGCACGTGGGCATAGCTCTCCAACACCATCAGCTCATCCACCTTCACCGTGCCGGGGGTGCAGATACGGCCGAGGTCGTTGCGCTCCAGGTCGATGAGCATAATGTGCTCGGCGCGCTCCTTGGGATGGGTCAGCAACTCGTCCTGCAGGGCGCGATCCTCTTGCGCCTCGGTGTTGCGCGGGCGAGTACCGGCGATGGGACGGGTATCGACGCGATCACTGCGCACCCGCACCAGCCGCTCGGGGGAGGAGCTGATGATGGCGGCGTCGCCATACAGGGCCAGACCGGCAAAGGGTGCAGGATTGTGGCGGCGCAGGCGGCGATAGATGTCGGCCGGGCGGGTATCACTGGCCAATTCGCCGCGCCAGGGGCGCGACAGGTTCACCTGAAACACGTCGCCCTCGACGATGTAGTGCTTACAGCGCCGCACGCCGGCGAGATACGGCGCCGGGTCGGCCTCGTGCAGGGTAAGTTGCAGGGGCGCTGGGGCATCCTGTATGACGACCGTCGCCGGCAGTGCCTCGATATCGGCCTGCACTTGCGCCAGTTGTTCGGGCTGCTCGGCCACCAGCAGCAGGCCGCCGCGTTGATGGTCGCGGATCACGGCGGCGGGGATTCGAGTAGCGAAGGCCACGGGCAGACCATCGGTGGCGGGGGGCAGTTGTAGGCGCGGTTCGATCTGCGCGGCCAGTTCGTAGCCCAAGTAGAGAAACCAGCCGCCGCGGAAGGGGATGTTGGCATCATCCGCCACAGGCGCGGATTCGCGCTGCCAGGCGGCATCCAGCTCGGTGAGGAAATCCTCATCATCGGCACTGCTCAGGATCTCGCCAGGCAGGGCGAAGAGGATGTCGTAGCGGGCGTCGCCGCCACGAGCGACGCTCTCCAGTAGGAAGGGATAGCGCTCGGGATGGGCTTCGTGCAGGGTCAGCAGATCAAGGCCTGGGGCGGAATTTTCGAGGAAGCAGGTATGCGGCATGTCGGCGCGGCTGGCCTCGGTCGACGGGGACGGAGCGACACTTACGCGCCGCCCACTCGGGTCAATCCGGCTTGCGGGACTCTGGTTTACGAAATACCAAGGTACCGTTGGTACCGCCGAAGCCGAAAGAGTTGGACAGGGCCACGTCGATCTTCATCTCGCGCGCCTGGTGCGGCACGTAATCGAGGTCACAGCCTTCGTCAGGATTGTCCAGATTGATGGTGGGCGGGGCCACCTGATCGCGGATTGCCAGAATAGTGAACACCGCCTCGATGCCGCCGGCAGCGCCGAGCAGGTGGCCGGTCATGGACTTGGTGGAGCTCATGGCCAGCTTGTGGGCATGCTCACCAAAGGCGGCCTTCACGGCGTCGGTCTCGCCAATGTCACCGGCGGGGGTGGAGGTGCCGTGGGCATTGATGTAATCCACCTCGGTGGGATCGATGCCGGCATTTTTCAGCGCCGTCACCATGCAGCGCGCCGCGCCCTCACCGCCCGGGGACGGTGAGGTCATGTGGAAGGCGTCGCCGCTCATGCCGAAACCGGCGACTTCGGCGTAAATGGTCGCACCGCGGGCCTTAGCATGTTCGTACTCTTCCAGTACCACCACGCCGGCACCGTCACTGAGCACGAAACCGTCGCGGTCCTTGTCCCACGGACGGCTGGCCGCTTGCGGGTCGTCGTTACGCGTGGACAGCGCGCGCGCGGCGGCAAAGCCACCCAGGCCGGTAGGACTGGTGGCCATCTCGGCACCACCAGCGATCATCACGTCGGCGTCGCCGTATTCGATCAGGCGCGCAGCATCACCGATGGAATGGGTTGCGGTGGCGCAGGCGGTGGTGATGGCGTAGTTGGGGCCCTTCATGCCATACAGGATAGAGAGATTACCGGAGATCATGTTGATGATGTTGCTGGGTACGAAGAAAGGCGAGATCTTGCGCGGACCGCCTTTGAGGAAGGCCGCATAGCCCTCCTCAATACCACCTAGGCCACCGATGCCGGAACCGATGGCAACGCCGATGCGCTCGGCGTTTTCGTCGGTGATTTCCAGTCTGGCATCCCTGATGGCCTGGATGCCCGCAGCCACGCCATAGTGGATGAAGGGCGCCATCTTGCGGGCGTCCTTGGGCTTCATGTAGTCCGTGACGTCAAAGTCCTTCACCGAACCACCGAAGCGCACGGAAAAATCGCTGACATCAAAATGGGTGATGGACGCGATGCCACTCTTGCCTGCCAGGATATTGGCCCAGGAATCCGCCACGTTTCCGCCCACGGGGGAAACCATGCCCAAACCGGTGATAACGACACGTCGTTTCGTCACGGAGATAACCTCACTTCGAATTCAGCCCAATGACCGACAGCGGTCATGCACATTCAGCCCCGCCCCGGCGGTTCCGCGGTGAAGCCTAAAAGCAACATAAAAACAAAAGGCCGCTGCCACCAAATCGGGCTAGCGGCCTTACAGCTGATGTGAGAAAGGATCAGCTATCTTTGTGTGCGTTGATATAATCCGTCGCCTGCTGAACCGTGGTGATCTTCTCGGCGTCCTCGTCAGGAATTTCGGTCTCGAACTCTTCCTCAAGGGCCATCACCAGTTCCACGGTATCCAGGGAATCGGCACCAAGATCGTCAACGAAGGAGGACTCGGCGGTGACTTCTTCCTCTTTCACGCCAAGCTGCTCTACGACGATTTTCTTGACTCGTTCTTCAATGGTGCTCATTTTGGATAAATCCTCCCAATGGTTTACTTTGACAGCCCGTAGGCCGCGGTCGGTATTCTAGTGAAAAGCCAGTCCGGTTACAAGCATAAAAAAGCCTGCAAAAGAACTCGCAACTTATTGATAAATATATAAATTCAAAAAATACACCAATAATTGGTGCGGTTTAGCCCATGTACATGCCGCCATTTACATGCAGCGTGTCGCCCGTAATGTAAGCCGCCTTCGGTGCGGCCAGAAAGGCCACAGCGGCTGCGACTTCCCCGGGCAAGCCCAAACGACCCAGCGGGATACCCGTCAGTAGTGCCTCTTTCTGCGCATCGGGCAGGGCGCGGGTCATGTCCGTATCGATGAAGCCCGGCGCCACCGCATTGACGGTGATGCCACGCGCACCCACTTCGCGGGCCAGCGACTTGGTAAAGCCGATCAGGCCGGCCTTGGCGGCGGCATAGTTGGTCTGCCCGGCGTTGCCGGCGGCACCCACCAGCGAACTGATGCTGATGATGCGGCCCTTGCGTGCCTTCATCATGCCACGCAGCACGGCCCTGGACAGGCGGAAGACGGAGGTCAGATTGGTGTCGATGATGTCATTCCACTCGTCGTCCTTCATGCGCATCAGCAGGTTGTCGCGGGTGATGCCGGCATTGTTGACGAGGATGGAGGGGGCGCCGAACTGTTCCTGAATGGCGATCAACAAGGCATCGACGGAGGCCTGCTCGGTGACATTGAGCACCAGGCCGGCACCGCTGACGCCGTTTTTATTCAGCGTGCTGCCAATGGCCGTGGCGCCCTTTTCCGAGGTGGCGGTGCCGATGACCGTGGCGCCCTGGGCGCCCAGTTCCAGCGCGATGGCCTGGCCGATGCCACGGCTGGCGCCGGTGACGAGGGCGATCTCGCCCTGCAGAATTTCATTGTCAGGCATTGTTACTCTCCCCCTATTGCGCCCAGCGCCTTGGCCAGACTGTCCGCATCCTGGGTGACCTGCGTCCCCATATCTTTGTTGATTCGTTTGTTGAGGCCGGCCAGCACCTTGCCCGGTCCACATTCAACGACGTTGCCGACACCCAGCCCAGACAGGGTCTGAATAGTCTCCACCCAGCGCACCGGGCTGAACAGTTGGCGCTTCAGCGCCGTGCGGATAACGTCGGCATCACTCTCGGCGGCCACATCCACATTATTGTAGACGGAAATCGCCGGCACCCTGAATTCAATACCGGCCATACGCTCGGCCAGCTTCTCCGCCGCCGGCAGCATCAGGCTGCAGTGCGACGGCACACTCACCGGCAGTACCAACGCACGCTTGGCGCCTACGGCCTTGGCCAGCTCCACGGCACGCTCGACGGCGGCCTTGTGGCCGGCCACCACCACCTGTCCGGGGGAATTGAAGTTCACTGCGGAGACCACCTCGCCTTGTGCCGCCTGCTCGCAGACCTCAATCACCTTCGTGTCATCCAGCCCCAGAATTGCCGCCATGGCACCAACGCCGGCGGGCACCGCCTCCTGCATGTAACGGCCACGATCGGCCACCAAGCTCACCGCATCGGCCAGCGACAGACTGCCGGCGGCCACCAGGGCCGTGTATTCGCCCAGACTGTGGCCGGCCATGGCCACCGGCTGCGCCCCAGCCTGCGCCTGCCACACGCGGTACACGGCAATGCCGGCGGCGAGCATGGCGGGCTGGGTGATGTGAGTCTGATTCAGTTCCTCGGCGGGGCCTTCCTGGACGATCTTCCACAGATCATAACCCAACGCCTCGGAGGCCTCAGTGAAGGTCTCCACCACCGGCACATGCTGCGCGGCAAGGTCGGCAAGCATGCCGACGGACTGGGAACCCTGACCGGGGAAGATAAAGGCAAATGACATAGAGACTCCTTTGCTTGTTCAGGCTGCAGGCTTGAGACCGGAGACCGCAAGGCTGATGCCGGCAAAACACCTTCCAGCGCCCACCCCTCAAGCCTCAGGCCTGCGGCCTCAGGTCTAATATCTCAGCAGGGCTGAACCCCAGGTAAAACCACCGCCGAAGGCCTCCAGTAGCAAGGTATCGCCGCGCTGAATGCGGCCATCACGCACCGCCACGTCCAGCGCCAGCGGCACCGACGCGGCGGAGGTGTTGCCGTGTTCCTGCACCGTGGTCACCACGTGGTCCATGGACATTTTCAGTTTGCGTGCGGTGGCCTTGATGATGCGGATGTTTGCTTGATGCGGTACCAGCCAGTCGATATCGGACTTCTGCATGTTATTGGCGGCGAGGGTTTCATCGACGATGCGCCCGAGGGTATTGACCGCCACCTTGAAGACTTCGTTGCCCTGCATGGTGATGTACACCTCGCCGTTCAGCCCCTCGGACACGCCACCACTAGTTGACAACAGCTCTTTATAGCGACCGTCGGCATGCAGGTGGGTGGAGAGAATGCCCGGCTCGTCGCTGGCCGACAGTACCACCGCACCGGCGCCGTCACCGAACAACACGCAGGTATCGCGGTCGGTCCAGTCGACGATGCGCGACAAGGTCTCAGCACCGACCACCAGCGCATTTTTGTGCGTGCCGCTGCGGATGAACTTATCCGCCACGCTAAGGGCATAGACAAAACCGGTGCACACAGCCTGAATATCGAAGGCGGTGCAGCCATGGATGCCTAACCGCTCCTGTAGCAGGCAGGCTGTGCTGGGGAAGACCCGGTCGGGGGTGGTGGTAGCGACGATGATCAGATCAATCTCATCGCAGCCAATGCCGGCCGCTTCCAATGCCGCACGCGCGGCCTTTTCGGCCAGATCACAGGTAGTTTCACCCTCAGCGGCGACATGGCGCTTTTTGATACCGGTGCGATCCGTGATCCACTGATCCGAGGTCTCGACCATCTCTTCGAGGTCGTGGTTAGTCAGTATTTTTTCCGGCAGATAGCCGCCGGTACCGCTGATTCGCGAATGGATCACGCCGTCTGCCTCTCACTGAGCAGCGCTTCCAGATGCTTGCTGATGCGCTGGGGTACGTTCTTTTCGACTTCCTTCACCGCTTCACGAATGGCATAGGTGAAAGCCAGCACATCGGCACCGCCATGGCTCTTGACCACGATACCCTGCAGGCCCAGCAGGCTAGCGCCGTTATAGCGCCGTGGATCGATGCGCCGACGCAGGGCCTTCAGCACCGGCAACGCCACCAACGCCGCTATGCGGGTCAACAAATTACGGCTGAACTCTTCCTTCATCGCATTGCTGATCATCTTCGCCACGCCTTCGGAGGTCTTCAGCGCCACGTTACCGACGAAGCCGTCACAGACCACCACATCCACGCTTCCCTTGTAGATGTCGTCACCTTCAACAAAACCGATGTAATTCAGGCTGCTACCTGTCAGCAGACGTGCAGCCTCTTTGACTCGCTCATTGCCCTTCACTTCCTCTTCACCGATGTTCAACAGACCAACGGTCGGTGACTCCAGGTTCTCAACCGCGCTGGTCAGCACCGAGCCCATGACAGCAAATTCGAGCAGGTTTTCAGCGCTGGTGTCTACATTGGCGCCCAGATCCAGCATATGCGTCGGCCCGTTTATTGCCGGCAGGGCACTGCAAATGGCTGGCCGATCGATGCCCGGCAGCATCTTCAACACGAAGCGCGCCGTGGCCATCAAGGCGCCGGTATTGCCCGCGCTGACGCAGGCCTGGGCCTCACCGGACTTAACCAGATTGATGGCCACACGCATGGATGAATCTTTTTTGCCACGCAGGGCCAGGGAAGGCTTGTCATCCATTTCCACTTTCTGCGAGGCGTGTTGCAGGCGCAGGTTTGGGCCAGTGCTGGCATTGTGCGAGGCCAGCTCCTGCTCCAGTACCGTCTTATCACCCACCAGTACGATAGTAAGGTGGGATGTCTTGGCCAGCACCTGCAGGGCGGCGGGCACAACAACGGCGGGACCAACGTCTCCCCCCATGGCATCCAGGGCGATGGTTACATTTTCACTCATAGAATCAGGATTCTTGCAGCGATAATCACTGCGAAAAAGGGGGCTGGCGCAACCAACTGGCCAACTGTCGGCGGAAGACGGGAAGACACTCGGGGCAGGTTGTCGGGGAGTAACGACGGGAGTAAAACACCCCCGCCGCCAGACGACAAACTTACTCGTCGCCCTTAGTGTTGACAACCTTGCGGCCACGATAGTAGCCATCGGCGCTGACGTGGTGACGACGGTGTGTCTCGCCAGTGGTCGGCTCTACAGACAGGGTCGGGCCGGTTAGGGCATCGTGCGAACGGCGCATGCCGCGGCGGGAAGGGGTCACTTTATTCTGTTGAACGGCCATCGTTAATTCCTCATCTAATCAGTGTCTATCAGTCGTTACGTTCTTTCTTCAATTCGGCCAGCACCGCGAAGGGATTCTCCCGCTGCGGTGAAACCTTATCCTGCCCTACCTGCGCATCTGCCGCCGGGCAGTCCTTCATTTCATGCAGCGCCACCAGAGGTAACACCAGAATCAGCTCATCTTCCACGATGTCCGCGGCAGTCATCGGCTCATCCGAGATCAACAGCGGATCGTAGTTGTCGGGCAGCGACTCCGCCTGCTTCTGCGTGCGCACGATACCCAGGTGGACATCGACGCTCACCGGCAACTCCATCACCTGCATACAGCGTTGGCATTGCAGTTGCAATATCGCTGCAAGACGGCCCATCACCCTGGGCTGGCCGACCTCATCTTTATCAAAATGAAGGCTGACATCCACCCCCCCCTTCCCGTCCTGGAGAGACTGACATAATCTATCCAGACGCGATAAAGGCAACTGCCCCGTGAGGGTACGCCCTTTCTCGGCCAGCGAGAGTGGCTCTATTAATTCGCCAAGGTGATCCGACATAAACGCGCCATGATATAAGCAATCTCGATTGCTGTCAAAATGAAAAACAATAATTCCAATGCAACCAGCGGCTTAGATGACTATACTTGCAAGAAAATCGGCTTATTACCTTGATGGAGTACTAGTCGTAAAATGAAACCATGGTCGAGCCGTTTCTGCAGCCGGATACCGGTAACCACTCGCCCGCAATCATTCACTTTAGGTTCGTCACAATAAGGCGACTGCATGATAAAAAAGATACTCATAGCCAACCGCGGGGAAATCGCAGTGCGCATTGTACGCGCCTGCGCCGAGGCCGGCATCAAATCCGTGGCAGTCTATACCGAAGCCGATCGCTATGCGCTGCACGTCAAAAAAGCTGACGAATCATACAGCCTGGGACCGGACTCTGTCGCGGGTTATCTGAATGCCCACCACATCGTCAACATCGCCGTCGCCGCCGGCTGCGACGCCCTGCATCCCGGCTATGGCTTTCTCTCCGAAAACCCGCAACTGGCGAAGATCTGCGCCCGACGCAATATCCGCTTCATCGGCCCCAGCGAAGAAGTCATCCGCCGCCTGGGCGACAAGATAGAGGCCCGCGCGGCAATGATTGCGGCCGGCGTACCGGTCACGCCCGGCAGCGACGGCAATCTGGCCGATGCGGAAGAGGCGCTGGCCTGCGCCGAAAAGATCGGCTACCCAGTGATGCTGAAGGCCACCTCCGGCGGCGGCGGTCGCGGCATCCGTCGCTGCGCCAATGCCGAGGAGTTGCGCCCAAACTATGATCGCGTGGTCTCTGAAGCCAGCAAGGCCTTCGGCAGCACCGACGTGTTTCTGGAAAAATGCATCGACACCCCCCGCCATATCGAAGTACAGATCCTCGCCGACAGCCACGGCAATGTCATCCATCTGTTCGAGCGCGACTGCTCCATCCAGCGCCGCCACCAGAAGCTGATCGAGATCGCCCCCTCCCCGCAGCTGACAGACGAGCAACGCAGCTTTATCGGTGAGCAGGCCGTCAAGGCGGCACAGATCGTCGGCTACGAAAATGCCGGCACGGTGGAGTTCCTGCTCGACGAAAACGATGACTTCTATTTCATGGAAATGAATACCCGCCTGCAGGTGGAACACACTATCACTGAACAAATTACCGGCGTGGATATCGTGCAGGAACAAATTCGCATCGCCGCCGGCCTGAAGCTGCGCTACCAGCAGTCCGACATTCAGCGACGTGGCTATGCCATGGAATTCCGCATTAACGCCGAAGACCCTCAGAACGACTTCTTACCCAGCTTCGGCCGCGTCACACGTTACTTCGCCCCCGGCGGCCCCGGCGTGCGCACCGATGCCGCCATTTATACGGGTTATGAAATTCCGCCCCATTACGACTCCATGTGCGCCAAGCTCATCGTCTGGGCGCTGGACTGGGATTCACTGCTGGACCGTGCCGAACGTGCCCTGCAAGACATTGGTGTCTACGGCGTAAAGACCACTATTCCCTATCACCTGGAGATCATTCGATCCGCACAGTTCCAGAGCGGGCACTTTGATACCTCCTTTGTCGAACAACACCCGGAGCTGACGCACTATTCGGTGCATCGCTCATCGCGCAATATCGCCGCCGCTATCGGCGCCGCAGTTGCCGCACACCTCGGTTTATAAATCAGCCCTAGCTAGAAAGAACAACAGGAACGCAGACCATGGCAAAGCCACAAGTCCACATCACCGATACCGTACTGCGCGACGCGCACCAGTCCCTGCTCGCCACCCGCATGCGCACCGACGACATGCTGACCATCTGTGACAAACTGGATAAGATCGGCTACTGGTCGTTAGAGATGTGGGGCGGCGCCACCTTCGACGCTTGCATACGCTTTCTCAAGGAAGACCCATGGGAGCGCCTGCGCAAATTGCGCAAGGCCCTGCCCAACACCCGCCTGCAAATGCTGCTGCGCGGACAAAACCTGCTCGGCTATCGCCACTATTCCGACGACGTGGTGCGCGCCTTCGTCAAAAAGGCCGCGGAAAACGGCATTGATGTATTCCGCGTCTTCGATGCACTCAACGACTTGCGCAACCTGCGAGTCTCCATTGAAGCAATAAAGGAAAGCGGCAAGCATGCACAGGGAGCCATCAGCTACACCACCAGCCCAGTGCATACCATCGAACAATTCGTCAAGCGGGCCCGCGAACTGCAGGCCATGGGCTGCGACAGCGTTGCCATCAAAGACATGGCCGGCCTGCTGACACCCGCCACTACCGCCGAGCTGACCCGCGCACTGGTCGACGCACTGGATATCCCCGTACATCTGCATTCGCACGCCACCGCCGGGCTGGCCAGCATGTGCCAGCTGAAGGCCATCGAAAATGGTTGCCGGCACATCGACACGGCTATCTCCGCCCTCTCCGGCGGCACCAGCCACCCGCCGACGGAAAGTATGGTGGCTGCGCTGCGCGACACCGAATACGACACCGGCCTCGACCTGCCGGCACTGCAGGAAATCGGCTTTTTCTTTTACGAGGTGCGCAAGAAGTATCATCAATTCGAAAGTGAATTCACCGGCCTCGACACCCGTGTACAGGTCAACCAAGTGCCCGGCGGGATGATTTCCAATCTATCGAACCAGCTGCGCGAACAGGGCGCACTGGAGCATATGAATGCCGTGCTGGAAGAAATCCCCCGCGTGCGCAAGGATCTCGGCTACCCGCCGCTAGTCACGCCAACCTCACAAATCGTCGGCACTCAGGCGGTGTTGAACGTCATGACCGGCAACCGCTACAAAAGCATCACCAACGAGGTCAAACTGTATCTGCAAGGCCGCTACGGCAAACCCGCCGCCCCCGTCAATCGTGCGATTCGGCAGCAGGCCATTGGCAATGCCGATATTATTTCCTGCCGGCCGGCAGATCTCCTGCCACCGGAAATGGACAAACTGCGCAGCGAAATTGGCGATCTGGCCGAATCAGAGGAAGACGTGCTCACCTACGCCATGTTTCCCGATGTGGGCCGTGAATTCATCGAGCAGCGCCGCGCCGGCACCCTACAACCGGAACCGTTGGAACCCCTGCCGTCGGAAGGCGCCACGCAGACGAAGGCCGCCACCGAATTCAACGTCTCCATTCACGGCGAGAATTATCACATCAAGGTCGCCGGCACCGGACACAAGATGCAGGACAAGCGCGCCTTCTTCATCAGCGTCGATGGCCTCCCCGAAGAAATTATCGTCGAGTCCCTGAATGAGCTGGACACGGGTGAAGCGAGCAGCCAAGCGCCATCCGGCAAGGGCAGCAGCCGGCCCAAAGCAAGCTCACCCGGCCATGTCACCACGTCCATGCCCGGCATCATTGTCGACGTACTGGTGAAGGTTGGCGATGAAGTTGAAGCGGGTACCGCCCTCATCGTCACCGAGGCAATGAAAATGGAAACGGAAATTCAGGCGCCCGTGACGGGAAAGGTTACTGCCATTCACGTGCAAAAGGGCGACAGCGTCAATCCGGACGAAGTGCTTGTTGAAATAGACGAGTACTAGATTGCAGGCGTTCAGCATTTCCTGAGACATAAAAAAACACCGGCCATTGGCCGGTGTTTTTTCGTAATGCCGACACAGCCTAGTCTGCAGCTTTTTTCTTGCGGGTTGCGCGGCGACCCTTTTTGCCTGCCTTGGCCTTTTTCGCCGTCTTACGGTTATGCTCACGTTCCCATTTTGCCGTAAAGGACGCAATTGCCTTGGCCTTGGCCTCTTCCTTCTTGCGCTCAGTTTCTGCGGATCTCACGGCATCCTTAACCGTTTTTTCAGTCTCAGAAGCCTTGGCTCGTGCCGCTGCCAATGCAGCGCGTGCTTTTTGAGCAGCTGTCTTTGCGGCCAACAGTGCACGACTGGAGGCAGCCGACTTTTTCTGTGCCGCCGTTTTCGCTGCCATTGCAACCTTACTCTTGGCAGCAGCCGCTTTCTTTTCGACAACGGCTACCTTGGAAGCCGCCGCTTCAGCAGAATTCAAGGCACGGGCGACAACTTTCAGGGCTGCCTCATGCGCCTTGTTCACGGGACTGGCGGCTGCAACACTCGTTGGGGAAGGAGCCGGGCGACGTCCTCTCGCTCTCGCCTTCGCCTTCACTTTTACCTTTGATTTTGCCTTGACCTTGGTCTTGGCCACTTTAGCCTTCACCCGGGCTGCCTTTTTCTTAATCATTTCTCACTCCTCGGACAAACATAATTCGAACACTAGCGAAGTGTATCGCCTTTTTTTTGAATAACAAGTGTTTAGTAAAAAAATCCAACAAATATTGGCTATTTTCTAACAAAAACTTCTGTATTCAGTAAAAATAGCGTGTGCATCAATGAATATAAAATCTACAAACACAAAAATGCATGCCCGTACCATTGTTATGATTCACTAATCGAATAGTTAGTATTTTCAGGAAATCTGTGTTCGATTAGTTCTTAAATTAACCCTCAAATCAACTATCGAAAAAACCTTAAACCAGAAGCTTGAGGCTATTCCTGAGCATTTAACACTGACTGCCGATATTTCAAAAGTGTTTCAAGAATGTCACGCTGCTGCTCGGTAATCTCCGCCGAATTCAGCAGTTCATCAATCCGTGCCACATATTCCCGCTCTGTAATGCTGGCGTTAAACAACGGATCTGACAGTCGCTGCAGTCGATATTCATTCCAACACGCCATTTCATCGGCAGAAAGTGTTTCCGGGTAATTCCTGGCCCGATAACGAAATAACATTTCCGGGATTCGCTGATCCTGGAATGGAATATCAAGCGACTTTAGTTGCTGTGGAGAGGAATGGCGAATCTTCTCCATTTTCTGCCTGTCGTCATTACTGAAGAAGCCACCACTATAGAGCATCAGGTCAGGATCGCTTTCCGGCTCGAATTCACGCTGTTCATAAACGGATAGAAGAGTGGATATAAAATGAGGGTTGCTGCGAATAATTTCCAAATGCTGCTGGCAGGCGTTCGCATCAATCTGCCATTTTCCAGCAGCCTCTGCGGTTAGTGTGTTTTCCGGTACAACAACCGGGCATTTATTGATGTGAATGGTTTTTACCGGCAGTCGCTCAACACCAACGGGCATCTCGGCCTGACGGGTGAACAGGCGCTGCCGGAGATCAGCAATGGAAAGGTGGATAAATTCTGACGGATCATGCCGCAGGTCATAGACCACTATTTCATTACGATTCGATGGATGATTTGCAAGTGGGGCCACCAGGGCTATGCAACCCAGCTCGGCAGGGTACATGGATGAAACATGCAGAACAGGGGTCATTTGTGCCACATTCAGCAGTCGCCCGATCTGCTGTTTCGAGCGATGCCGGAAAATATAGTCGTACAGACGCGGTTGTTTATCGCGAACCAGTCTGGCGATAGCAATGGTGGCATGCACATCAGACAAGGCATCGTGTGCCGACTGGTGATCCAGTTCGTTGGCCTTTGTCAGGTCTTCGAGGCGAAAGCTGGGTTTGCCGTCCGCATGGCATGGCCATTCAATGCCTTCCGGCCTCAGGGCATGGGTTACCCGCATCAGATCGATGATGTCCCAGCGTGAATTGCCGTTCTGCCATTCACGTGCATAGGGATCAAAAAAGTTTCGGTACAACACATTGCGCGTCACTTCGTCATCAAAACGAATACTGTTGTAACCCGCCGCGCAAGTATGGGGATGGGAAAATTCTTCGTGGATTCGTGCAATGAACTCCGCTTCGGGAAGACCCTCCTGCAATGCCTGTTGTGGTGTTATTCCGGTTATCAGGCAGGCATCGGGTTGTGGCAGAAAATCATCTGCCGGACGACAGTACAACACCAGCGGCTCGCTAATGATGTTCAGATCAAGGTCCGTGCGAATGCCAGCAAACTGTGCGGGACGGTCTCGCCGCGGGTCAGCGCCAAAGGTTTCATAATCGTGCCAATAGATACTGTCCACGCTCATGCTTACTCCCTCTGTTTATGCATTGGTGAGCGCGATTATACCTGCGGGCAGGAAATAACCGGCAGCGAATCGGCGGCGGTGACGACTAACGGCAAAGAGGAGGGTAAAAAATGGAGGCCGGCAGCATGACATACCACCGCTCGGACACGGTCTATTCAGTGTCGCTGCAATCTTCCGACTGCGGGGCGGAAACCAGCAGCACGGTGACGTTGTCACTGCCGCCGTTATCCAGCGCCGTCTGAATCAACTGGTCTACTTTTGCTTGCTCATCGGCTTGCTGTGACAGGATGCGGGTGATTTCATCCACGCTCAGCTCACCACTCAGCCCGTCGCTGCACAACAGGATCTGCTGACCGGGATACAAATGCCCACGCACCAGCCCCACTTCAAGGCGGCTCAGACTCTCCATGCCGATAGCCTGGGTGATGAAATTCCGCTGCGGGTGAAACTCCGCCTCTTCCGCGGTAATGTCACCCTGATCCACCATCAGCTGCACCAGGGAATGATCGCGGGTAATCTGCGTCAGGGCGCCATGACGCCAAAGATAGGCCCGGCTGTCCCCGACCCAGACCACTTCAAAGCGGTCACCATCGACCTTCACCGCCAGGGCCGTGGAACCCATACCGGCGCGCCCCTTGCCATCACGCACGGCGGCGAGCACCGCATGGTGCGCATTGACCAGCGCCTCAGCCATCGGCGTGCCGGAACGGACTTCACTCTGTATCTGCTCGACGACGATCTGACTGGCCACCTCGCCACATTCGTGTCCACCCATGCCATCGGCAAGCACACCCAGCCTCAACTCTGCATCGATGAGATAACAATCTTCGTTCTGAGGCCGGATATGGCCGATATGGGTGTCGTGTCCGCAAATGAAAATGGTCATCGTTAAAGCGTGATTCCTGTGTACAGCGTCAGCGGGGTTGGTAAAGGGCACTTCTAATAATTGCTTGCGGTCTCTGCGCAACCTGACAAGGGCTGTCGCAAGGCGGCTTGCGCAGGGAAGGCTGGTTGCCCTTTTCAAGCAAGCCAACGCCGCGACAGCCCTTGCCAGGCCGCGCCCTGCGGGGCCTACAGGCGGGTCCGCACTCGACGTTGCAACTTTTCACCAGGCAACCAGCCTGCTTTCAAAGTTGCGCCTTGATTGCGAACCCGCCTGTAGGCCAGAGGCCGCAAGCAATTATTAGAAGTGCCCTGAAGGGGGGAAACCATAGCGAAACGCAATTTATGGTGCAAATGAAATCTACAAAACAGCGGCAGATAAGTCTGTTTTGGCAAAGGCCGCTAACGTTCGGGCAGCAGGCGGTATGCATCGCTCTCGATAAATATGTCGACCAGATCCTTTTCGACCTTGCCCTGTCTTGCCTCATCACGAAGGATATCCAGCGCCAGTTCTTCCGGCAGACTCTGCTTGTAGGGCCGATCTCCCGATGTCAGGGCATCGTAAATATCCGTCACCGTCATGATACGAGCCTGCAGGGGGATCTGTTCGCGCCCGAGTCCACGCGGGTAACCGGAACCATCGAGTTTCTCATGATGGCTGTAGGCGATATCAGGGACCGATGCCAGCCCCTTGGTCCACGGGATATGCTGCAAAAAGGCATAGGTATGCGACACATGGTATTCGATTTCCTGGCGCTCATCCGGCGTCAGGCTGCCACGCGCCAGGGTCAGCGCCTCCATTTCAAACGCCGACAGGAGTGGGATGGGCTCCCCGCCTTCGCCAGGAAAACAATAATCCACCACTTGTTGCAATGCCGGGGGAATCGTCTGATGAAAGACGGCTGGCTCATTGGCTTTGACAATGAGTTCCATAAACTGGCGAATACGCTGTGTCTCCTGCGCCAAGTTCCGTTCCATGCGACGACGCCGGATCCGAAACTCTTCCGCACTCAGCGTCTCGAGTTCCTGCTGATCCAGTAATTCACGGTAGGCGTGCCGCTCCATGCTGGCACAGGCATACTGAAAACGTGCCTGCATCAGCTCAAACTGGCGCGGGTACAGCTTGTGGGATTTGGTCAGCACATGCTCACGCACGCCGACCTTGCCAAAGTCATGCAGAAGGGCGGCGTAGCGTAATTCATTCATCTGTTCGCGGGTAAAATTGACTTCACACAGTTCCGGTACACTGGAACGTCCTACGGCTTCAGCCAGGCGCTGACTGTATTCAGCGACACGGAACGAATGACCCGCGGTACTGGGATCTCGTGCTTCGATAGCATGTACCGAGGCGGTGACAAAGCCTTCGAACAGCTGCCGGATGTCCTCCACCAGGCCCAGATTCTTCAGCGCTATGGCTGCCTGCACGCCGAT
>CAZTPE010000022.1:0-18294 GCA_964614545.1 uncultured Ectothiorhodospiraceae bacterium | reverse complement strand
GAGTCCACCGGCAAGCAAGGCAGGGGCATCATCCCCGTCGATGGCGAGGCCCTGGCCGCAGCGGAGCATTACGGCGATGACCGCCTGTTCGTCTATCTGCACATGGCCGGCGATGACGACAGCGCCGACCGTGCCCGTCTCGACGCGCTGGTGGCAGCGGGTCATCCGCTAGTGCGTATCGAGCTGTCCGATGCTGATGACCTGGGCAAGGAATTCTTCCGCTGGGAGATCGCCACCGCGGTGGCCGGCGCGGTGCTGGGCATCCATCCCTTTGATCAGCCGGACGTGGAAGCCAGCAAGATCGAGACCCGCAAGCTAACCGAGGCCTTCGAGGCCAGCGGCAGGTTGCCGGAAGCGTCGGCGATGGCTGGTGACGAGCACTTTACCCTGTTTACCGACGACGCCAACGCGAGCGCCCTGCGCGAACTGGTGGGCGCGGACGCCAGTGTCGAGGATTATCTCAAGGCCCATCTGGGCCGGCTCGGCACCGGCGACTATCTCGCCCTGCTGGCCTACATCAACCGGCTGGAGCCGCAACACGATGCGGCCCTGCAGCAGATCCGCAATCACGTCAGCCAGAGTGAGCGGGTTGCCACCTGCGTCGGTTACGGGCCGCGCTTTCTGCATTCCACCGGCCAGGCCTACAAGGGTGGGCCGAACTCGGGCGTATTTTTGCAGATTACTTGCGACGAGGCTCAAGACCTGCCCGTGCCCGGCCGCAAGTATAGCTTTGGCGTCGTCAAGGCCGCGCAGGCACAGGGCGATTTTCAGGTGTTGTCGGCCCGCAAACGCCGCGCCCTGCGTGTGCACATCGGTACGGACACAGTTTCCGCCATGAAGAGACTGACGGAAATTCTGGGCTGACAACTGCGATAAATTATGGAGAATGGAAAATGCAATTAGGAATGATTGGTCTGGGGCGCATGGGCGCCAACATGGTGCGCCGCCTGATGAAGGACGGACACGAATGCGTGGTCTACAACCGCAGCCCCGAGCCGGTGAAGGCAATGGAAGGTGAGGGTGCCATCGGCGCCAGCGATCTCGATGACTTCATCGCCAAGCTGCAAACCCCGCGCGTGGTCTGGCTGATGGTGCCGGCGGCGGTGGTGGATCAGAACATCGACGCGCTGGTGGACAAGCTGGATGAAGGTGACATCATTATCGATGGCGGCAATTCCTATTACAAGGATGACATTGCGCGCGCCAAACGCCTGCAGCCGAAGGGCATTCATTATATGGACGTCGGCACCAGTGGCGGCGTCTGGGGTCTGGAGCGTGGCTACTGCCTGATGATCGGCGGCGAAGACGCCTCGGTGGCGCATCTGGACTCCATATTCAAGTCATTGGCACCCGGCATGGGCGATGTGGCGCGCTCAAAGGGTCTGGCGGGTGAACCCTCGCAGGCCGAGCAGGGCTATCTGCACTGCGGTCCGGTGGGCGCCGGGCACTTCGTCAAAATGGTGCACAATGGCATTGAATACGGACTCATGGCTGCCTATGCCGAGGGCCTGAACATCCTCAAGCACGCCAATGTCGGCAAGGTCTCACAGGAAGTCGATGCCGAGACCTCGCCGCTGCGTAATCCGGAAGACTTCCAGTACGATCTGAATCTGGCCGACATCACCGAGGTCTGGCGTCGTGGCAGCGTGGTGGCCTCCTGGCTGCTGGATCTGACCGCTGATGCCCTGCACACCAGCCCGCAGTTGAGTGAGTTTTCCGGCAACGTGTCTGACTCCGGCGAAGGCCGCTGGACCAGCATCGCCGCCATCGAATCCGGTGCCCCGGCACGGGTGCTGACCACGGCGTTGTACGACCGCTTCACCTCGCGGGGCGAAAGCGACTTCGCCGACCAGGTGCTTTCCGCCATGCGCTTCGGCTTCGGCGGTCATCACGAAAAGAAGTAGCGTGCGGCAAGATTGGCACACCTTCGACGATGTCGAGGCCGTGGCTCAAGCCACGGCCGAGCGTATTCTGAAGGCGGCAACGCAGGCCATCGACGACCGTGGCTGTTTCAAACTGGTGCTGGCCGGTGGCACCACGCCGGCAGCGGCCTATCGCCTGCTGCGCACGGCCGATGCCGACTGGGACAAGTGGTTCATCTACTTTGGTGACGAACGCGGCCTGCCGGCGGATCACCCGGAGCGCAACAGCGTCATGGCGCGCGAAAACTGGCTGGCGCATGTGGCCATCCCTACGGAAAATATTTTCCCTATACCCACGGAAAAAGGCATCGAGATGGCAGTGGAGAAATACACCGCCGTCGTCGCAGCCGTGTTGCCCTTTGATCTCGTCCTGCTCGGCATGGGCGAGGACGGCCACACGGCCAGCCTGTTTCCCGGGCATCCGTTGGATGCGTCGGCAACGGTCGTCGCCGTGCGTGATGCACCCAAGCCACCGCCGCAGCGTGTTAGCCTGGGGCTCGCGGCCTTGAATGCCGCGCGCGAGGTGCTGATTATTGTCACCGGCCGGGGCAAGCAGACGGCAGTGCGGCGCTGGAAGCAGGGCGAGGATTTGCCCATCGCCCATGTCCACGGACAAGAGGGAGTCGATGTCTATATCGATTCGGCGGCCCTGGGCGATGTTTGACTCTGTCTCGAAGCCCCCGCATTGATGTCTGTTTTTGCTAGAATCTCCGTATTCCTTCAACGACGACGGCGGAGAAAAATGAACAAAGATGTCAGTGTGCTTTTTGTCTGCATGGGCAATATTTGCCGTTCACCCACGGCGGAGGGGGTGTTTGCCAAGCGCGTGGCCGATGCCGGATTGGATGAACGGGTGGATATCGATTCCGCCGGCACCCATGCCTACCATGTCGGTGAACCGCCCGATCCCCGCGCACAGCGCACGGCGGCGAACCGGGACGTGGATCTCAGCCGTCTGCGCGCACGCAAGGCAGTAACGTCGGACTTCGAAGAGTTCGATTATGTGCTGGCCATGGACAGGGATAACTACGAGCGCCTGCAGGCGATCTGCCCCGAGGGTGCGGAACACAAATTGCAGTTATTTCTCAGTTATGCCCCCGAACTGGACATCGATGAAGTCCCCGATCCCTATTACGGCGGGCCGGCCGGATTTGACCGGGTGCTGGACATGATAGAGGTGGCGGCCGAGGGTTTGCTGGAAGAGATCCGAAAACGGCATTTATAACGGCTCGCCCGGACGACGCAGAGAATGCCGCAATGAAAAAAGGGGCGCCCGAACAACCGGGCACCCCTTTTTTGTGGGCTGGCAGGCCCGGGCTTAGTTCTCGCTGCTGTCCGGGGACTTGGCCTCGGCCTTGGGGGCAGGGGCCGCTTCCTTCACCACCGGCTTTTCGCTTTTTGCGGGAGGTGTGGCGGGTGCCGGCGCAGGTGGAACCTTGGCGGCCGGTCTGGCCTCCTCGATGGGCTTGAGCAGGTCGGCCTGTCGGGGTGCCCTTTCCTTTTTCTCGGCAAGCGGTGGCTTCTCGGTGGCCGGCCTTTCACTGACCACTTTTTCACCCGATGGCTTTTTGCTGTCGGGTTTTTTGCTAGCCACAGTAGGTGGTTTTTTCTGAGTCTTCTCCGCGTCGTCCTGGACGGGTTTCTGCACTGCCGGCTTGACCTTTTCGACAGGCTTTTCCGCGGTCTTTTCCACCGGTTTTTCAGTGGTCTTTTTCACAGGCTTTTCAGTGGTCGGTGCCTGCGGTTTTTTGCTGGCGACGGCTTCGGCGACGGGCTTATTGGCCGTTACCTCGCCGCTGCTGCTCTTGTCCACAGGGGCCGGCTCCGTGCTTGGTTTTTCTGTCGGAGGTTTGGCCGGTGGCGTCCGTTTGGCCCTGGTCTTTTCGCCGCCCGACGCCTCGACGTTGTCTGCTGCCGGTGCCTTTCGCTGGGGCCTTGGCGGCGTTTCTGTGGTGATGGGCGTCGGCTCAGCCGCCTTGTTTTCGCCCTTCACGGCAGCGGTGGTTGCGGCCTCTTTTTCGACGGGCCTGGGAGCCCTTGCGGCACGTGGGGCAGGGGGCTTGCCGGCACTGGCCGGCGGTGGGGCCTCCTGCGTGGCTTCGGCGCGTGTGTTGGTGGCCGGAGGGGCTTCGCTTGCCGTTTTCTCGCTGCCGCCTTCGCTGCCGGGCTTGGTGTCGGATTCGGTGCTGGCCTCGGTATTGGCGTCGCGGTTTGGCTCGCGACGACGGCGACGGCCACCGCGACGCCCTCGGCGGGAGCGCTGTCCGTCACGTGGCTCCTGCTGGCTTTCATCGCTGCCTGCCTCGGGCGGTGCTGCTACCGATGTTGTCTTGGTAGCGTCTTCTGGCTGGACATCTGCTGCCTTTGCCGGGGCGGGTTTTCGCGTAGCGTTGTCACGATTTGGCTGACGTTCCTTGCGGGGCGATTTCTGACGCGGTTCGGCCTGTGTGCCAGCCTGTGCGTTGCTACGAGTTGTGTCGGAGGTCTGCTCGCCATCACGACGCTCGGCTTCGGTTTTGCGCGGCTGCTGCCGGCGGCGCCCGCTGCCTCCGCTTCCACCACGGGCATTGCCACGGCCGCGACGCTGCTGACCGTGTGATTCGCCAGTGGATTTGCCGCTGGCGCCACGGCTGCGAGTGTCTTTGGCCGCACCGGCATCGCTACTGTCGGCGGCTGTTTTCTCGGTAGCGTCGCCGCCGCCGATGAGGTTTGACCACAGGCGCTTGATGAACCCACCCTGCTGGGTTGTTCCCTGCTCTTGTGCTGCGGTGGCTTGCTGCGGTACGGGTGATGCCGGCACGACGCTTTTGACCGCGGGTTCTTCCGTCTTGATCTTGGGTTTGTCGCCCTGCAGAGACTCGGAGACTTCTTCGCGTTCCACGGCGAGATCGTAGCTGGCCTGGGTGCTGCTGCCACGTCCCAGTTCGCTGACGCGCTCGCGCTGGATCTCGTAGTGTGGGGTCTCAAAATTGATGTTGGGCACCAGCACAATCTTCACTGCCTGACGTGCCTCGATATCGCTGATCGCTGCGCGCTTTTCGTTGAGCAGGAAGGTGGCCACGTTGACCGGTGCCTGCACCACAATACGTGTAGTCTGCTCCTTCATGGCATCTTCTTCGATGATGCGTAGGATCGACAGGGCCAGCGACTCGGTACCACGGACGGTGCCCTGGCCCTTGCAGCGTGGACAGATGATCTGGCTGGACTCGCCCAGTGAGGGGCGCAGGCGCTGGCGTGACATCTCCAGCAGGCCGAAGCGTGAGATGCGGCCCACCTGTACACGGGCGCGATCCATTTTCAGCGCGTCGCGCAGGGTGTTTTCCACTTCGCGCTGGTTACGCGAGGAATTCATGTCGATGAAGTCAATAACGATCAGGCCACCGAGGTCGCGCAGGCGCAGCTGGCGGGCGACTTCTTCCGCCGCCTCGCGGTTGGTGTTGAGCGCCGTTTCCTCGATGTCGCTGCCCTTGGTGGCGCGTGCCGAGTTGATGTCGATGGAGATCAGGGCCTCGGTGTGATCAATGACAATGGCGCCGCCGGAGGGCAGGCGTACTTCGCGCTGAAAGGCGGTCTCGATCTGGCTTTCGATCTGGTAGCGGGTGAACAGTGGCACCTTGTCTTCGTAGAGCTTGAGCTTGCCGAGATTGTGCGGCATCACCATCTGTACGAATTCAACCGCCTGCTCGTAGGTCTCTTTGTCGTCGATGAGGATTTCGCTGATGTCCTTGCGCAGGTAATCGCGGATGGCGCGAATGACGACGTTGCTTTCCTGATAGACGAGGAAGGGCGCGGCTTTGTCTTGTGAGGCCTTGTCGATGGCCTCCCACAATTGCAGCAGATAGTTGAGATCCCATTGTAGCTCTTCGGGGTTCTTGCCGACGCCGGCGGTACGCACAATGAGGCCCATGTCTTCCGGCACTTCCAGTGCGGCGAGGGCGTCGCGGATCTGGTTGCGTTCGTCACCCATGATGCGGCGTGAGACGCCACCGGCACGTGGATTGTTGGGCATCAGCACCAGATAGCGACCGGCGAGGCTGATAAAGGTGGTCAGCGCCGCGCCTTTGTTGCCGCGTTCTTCCTTGTCCACCTGGACAAGAATTTCCTGGCCCTCACGCATCACGTCCTTGATGTTGATGCGGCCACCGCCAAGTTCGACAGAGGGATTGAAGTAGGTGCGGGAGATGTCTTTGAGGGGAAGGAAGCCATGGCGATTGGCGCCATAGTCGACAAAGGCAGCTTCGAGGCTGGGCTCGATACGGGTAATGCGACCCTTATAGATGTTGGCCTTTTTCTGTTCGCGGCCAGCGGTTTCGATGTCAAGGTCATACATGCGCTGGCCATCGACCAGTGCGACACGCAACTCTTCCGATTGAGTTGCGTTAAACAGCATACGTTTCATATTGTTATTTCCAGCGCGCTCAACCATGTCCACTGCGGTTGCGGGCGGAATACGTCACAGTGGTTACCCGTTCCCCTGGCGGCCATTCATTGCAGGCGGCAAGCAGGTCGGGAGAACCGTTGTTGGTAGCTCGTCATGAACGCTTTGCGAACATGGGAGCGCGCTAATCAATTAAGGAACCTTTGATTAAGTTATGAACGAAAATCTTGAGTCCAAAATGTCCAACTTCTTCGTTGCAAATCTTCGCAATAGTTAGCTATTAGGTGCGATTTGCGCCTTGAATTTGAACATTTTGGTTCTCAATCTTTTTCGCCCAAACTCAGTCAGAGGTCCCTAAGTGTAAATGACATCCGTCATGACGCGGATGTTGAAAATTCAGCTCTGTTTTCGCCACCCCATGTGTCCGTGTTTCCCGCGCGATAATTGCTTGGCGGAGAAACCAGGGATGAGTAAAAATGTGGCGTAAAATCAATGCGATCCCGCAACAGGCTGGAAACTATAGCAGCCTTGTGTCATGGCGGCAAACCATCTCCTTATCAGACTCTTTATCATTGGACAATATGTCGTCCTTACTGTGGGCCGAGAGGTGTTATATAGGGCCCGCCGGTTTGGGCCGTTGGCGTGATTCTGATGATTTGGCCCGCCGGCGGCGGCCTGTCAATAAAGTTGCCACCCGTCCTCTAATGGTCTATTTTGTATCCCAGCTCCGGTGAAACCACTATATATAGTGGTTTTGTCAACAGGGAACCCGGTGAGACTCCGGGACTGTCGCGCAGCGGTGTTGGGGAACGAAGGCCACAAGTGTATCTGCACAGGCACTGTCCATGAGGATGGGAAGCCGTGGTCGTAGGTGAATCAGCCATTGATTCGAGCCCCTGAGTCCGAATACCTGTCGGAGCCGGAATCCCCGTGTGGATTCCGTTACCCGGGCCTCGCGTCAAGGCTGGAGGACTGCGCCTGTTGGCGCCTGAAATATCCCTTTCGGTTCTCCTCTCTCTTGTACGCCAGTCCCCGAATTTCATCCGCAGAGTGCAAATGGGGGAGCCATGCAAACAGAGAACATTACTACGACCGACGCGCCATCGGTCGCCAGCCTACCCACCACCGTGATCAAGCGGGATGGCCGTCAGGCCCACTTCGACAGCAGCAAGATCACTTCGGCCATCCAGCGTGCCGGTCTCGCCACGGGCGAATTCAGCGAGGAAGAGGCGCGGCTGTTGACCGCCCAGGTGCTGAAGGTACTGCGCCATCGCTATACCGCCACGGCCCCGGAGATCGAGCAGATCCAGGACGTGGTGGAGCAGGTTTTGATCAGCTCCAACCACCACCGCACCGCCCGCGCCTACATCCTCTACCGCGAGCAGCACGGCAAGCTGCGTCGTGACAGCAAGTCGCTGGTGGACGTGGAGGCCTCCATGAATGAATACCTGCAGCGCCTTGACTGGCGGGTCAATGCCAATGCCAATCAGGGCTACTCCCTGGGCGGACTGATCCTCAACACGGCCGGCAAGGTGACCGCCAACTACTGGCTCAACCACGTCTACCCCGCAGAGGTGGGCCTGGCCCATCGCGAAGGGGATCTGCACATCCATGACCTCGACATGCTGGCTGGCTACTGTGCCGGCTGGTCGCTGCGCACCCTGCTGACGGAGGGCTTCAACGGTGTACCGGACAAGGTCGAGGCGGCGCCGCCGAAACGCCTCTCCAGCGCCCTGGGGCAGATGGTCAATTTTCTCGGCGCGCTACAGAACGAGTGGGCCGGCGCCCAGGCCTTCAGCTCTTTCGATACCTATCTGGCACCCTACGTGCGGCGCGAAAGGCTGGACTATGAGATGGTCAGGCAGGGCATCCAGGAGTTCATCTACAATCTCAACGTGCCCTCGCGTTGGGGCACCCAGACCCCCTTCACCAACCTGACCTTCGACTGGGTCTGCCCAGAGGATCTGCAGGAGCAGGTGCCGGTGATCGGCGGCGAGGAGATGCTCTTCACCTATGGCGAGCTGCAGGTGGAGATGGACATGCTCAATCGCGCCTATATCGAGGTGATGATGGCGGGCGACGCCAAGGGGCGGGTGTTCACCTTTCCTATCCCCACCTACAACATCACCGGGGATTTCCCTTGGGAGAGCGAGAACGCCGAACGCCTGTTCGGTATGACTGCTCGCTACGGGCTGCCCTATTTCCAGAACTTCATCAATTCCGACATGGAGCCGGGACAGGTGCGCTCCATGTGCTGCCGCCTGCAACTGGACCTGCGTGAGCTGCTGAAGCGGGGCAACGGTCTGTTCGGCTCGGCCGAGCAGACCGGCTCCATCGGTGTCGTTACCCTCAACTGCGCCCGCCTCGGCTACCGGTTCAAGGGCGACGAGGCGGCCTTGTTTGAGCGCGTCGACCGGCTGATGGATCTCGGTCGCAACAGCCTGGAGATCAAGCGCAAGGTGATCCAGCGCTACATGGACGGCGGCCTGTTCCCCTATACCAAGCGCTATCTGGGCACCCTGCGCAATCACTTCTCCACCATCGGCGTCAACGGCCTGAACGAGATGATCCGCAACTTCACTGGCGATACTCACGACATCAGCGACGAGTGGGGGCGGGCGTTCGCCCTGCGCCTGCTGACCCATGTCCGGGAACGTCTGCTGGGCTATCAGGACGAGACCGGCAACATGTACAACCTGGAGGCGACCCCCGCCGAGGGGACCACCTACCGCTTCGCCAAGGAGGACCAGAAGCGCTTTGCCGACATCCTCCAGGCCGGCACCCCGGAGGCACCGTATTACACCAACTCATCACAGCTGCCGGTGGGGCTGACCGACGACCCCTTCGAGGCCCTGATGTTGCAGGATGAGCTGCAGTCGCAATACACCGGCGGCACCGTGCTGCATCTCTATATGAGTGAGCGCATCTCCGATGCCAAGGCCTGCAGCACCCTGGTGCGGCGGGTGCTGGAACGCTTCCGCCTGCCCTACATTACCATCACACCGACCTTTTCCATCTGCCCGCAGCATGGCTACCTGGCCGGTGAGCACGAGTTCTGTCCCCACTGCGATGAGGAACGGCTGGCCGAAAAGCGCCGCCGTGCGGCCGTCGCCTGATCACCCACCCAATCCTTAAAACCAAAGAGGAGCACCATCATGTCAAACAGCAATGCCATCACACTCTGTAACGAAGAGCGCCAGCGTTGTGAGGTCTGGACCCGGGTCATGGGCTATCATCGCCCGGTGACCTCGTTCAACCCCGGCAAGCGCAGCGAGCATACGGAACGCCGTCACTTCGTCGAACGTCCGGCGGCCAACACGGGGCAGGCAGGCGCATGCGACTCAGCATCGGCGGCCTGACGCCCCTGACCACCATCGACTTTCCCGGCCATCTGGCGGCGGTGGTGTTCTGTCAGGGCTGCGCCTGGCGTTGCAGCTATTGCCACAACCCGCACCTGCTGGCGGTTGGCTATGATGGGGAAGGTTGGCCGCGGTTACGGGGCTTCCTGTCATCGCGGCGTGGCCTGCTCGACGGGGTGGTCTTCAGCGGTGGCGAACCGCTGTTTCAATCGGGACTCGCCGACGCCATGGAAGGCGTCAAGTCCATGGGCTTCAAGGTGGCCCTGCACACCGCCGGCACCCACCCCGGCCGCCTGCGGCGACTGCTGCCGCTGCTGGACTGGGTGGGGCTCGATATCAAGACATCGTTTGAACACTATCCGCAACTCACCGGCGTCACCGGGAGTGGCGCCAAGGCGCGGGAGAGCCTGACGCTGCTGCTGGAGAGTGGCATCGATCATGAGGTGCGTACCACTGCTGCCCCCATGCTGTTCGACCGCGAAGGCCTGCTGGCACTGGCCGAAGAGCTGGTGGCCCTGGGCGTGAGTCGTTACGTGCTGCAGCAGTGCCGCCCGGTGGGGGGGCGTTACCCCATGGATCAGGGCGGTGCCGTCAGTTTCTTCCGTGATAGCGCGCTATTGGAACAACTTACGGAAATGTTCCCGGCCTTCGTGGCCCGCCCGGCCTGAGTCTCGCTACAGGCACCCGCCAAGGCAGGTGGCTCTCTCTTCCCGATGACCAATGGATCACGGGCCCTGGTGCCAAGGTGGTATCATAGGCAAATGAGTCAGGAATTCAGTCAGGGCAGGGCCCAGGCGCCAGATGCGAGCGCGGCCACCCCCAAGGTGCGCTTCGTCGAAATCAGTCCGGAGCGGGCCGGTCAGCGCATCGATAATTTTCTCGTTACCACCCTCAAGGGGGTACCGAAGAGCCGGGTCTACCGCATGCTGCGCAAGGGCGAGGTGCGCGTCAACAAGGGCCGCGTGAAGGCTACCTATCGGCTGGTGGCGGGGGATTCAGTGCGCATCCCGCCGGTGCGCGTGGCGGAGGCGGGGGATAAGATTACACCCGGTGAGCGGGTACTGCAGCGTATCGAGTCCGGCATCCTGCTGGAGGAAAAGGGCTTCCTGGTGCTGAATAAGCCTTCAGGGATTGCCGTGCACGGCGGTAGCGGGCTTAACTACGGGGTGATCGAGGCCCTGCGTGCCTCGCGCCCGGAGGCACCGTATCTGGAACTGGTGCACCGTCTCGACCGTGATACCTCCGGCTGTCTGCTCATCGCCAAGCGTCGCAGCGTGCTGCGTGAGTTGCACCGGTTGCTGCGCGAGGATGGCATGGACAAGCGTTATCTGGCCCTGCTCAAGGGGGCGTGGCGGGGTGGTGAGCGCCGTGTGACAGCGGCACTACGCAAAAATACCCTCAAGTCCGGTGAGCGCATGGTGGTGGTCGATCCTGTCGAGGGTAAGCAGGCCCTGAGTCTGTTCCGGCCCATGACCCGCTATCGCGATGCGACCCTGGCCGAGGTGACGCTGAAGACCGGCCGTACTCACCAGATCCGTGTGCATGCGACGAGCATGAGTCAGCCCATCGCCGGTGATGAAAAATATGGCGATACCGCGTTCAACGCAACCCTGCGTCGGCAGGGATTGAAGCGCCTGTTTCTGCACGCCCACTCCCTGGCCTTTCGTCTACCGGGCATCGAGGATGAAATCCGCGTCACCGCGCCGCTGGACGATGAGCTGTCGGCGGTACTGAACAAACTGGAGAAAAGCGAGAAGTGAGCAAGCCTTTTGAACTGCTGGTGTTCGACTGGGACGGCACCTTGATGGATTCCGAGGCACATATCGTTGCCAGCATGAAGTCCGCCATCGTTGATGTGGAACTGCCGGAGCTGTCGCATGCCGAGATGAGTGACGTCATCGGCCTGGGTCTGGCCGAGGCCATTGAACGCCTGTTTCCCGGCATTGAGGACGGTCTGCGGGAGCAGGTTGCCGATCGCTACCGCTATCATTTTCTTGCCGACGATCCCTGCGAGCCTTTTGAAGGCGCAGAAGAGGTGCTGCGAGAGCTGAGCCGGCAGGGCTATCTGATGGCCGTCGCCACGGGTAAGGGGCGGAGAGGCCTTGACCGGGTGCTGGATTCCAGCGGATTCCGCCCGCTGTTTGACATCACCCGCTGTTCCGATGAGACGCGCTCCAAGCCGCACCCGCAGATGCTGCAGGAAATCATGGTGGTGCTGGATGTCGACCCGTCCCGCACCCTGATGATCGGTGATACCGAATATGATTTGCAGATGGCGCACAATGCCGGCGCCGTGCCGCTGGCCGTGAGTTATGGGGTGCATGCCGTGGAACGCCTGCATCAGCACAAGCCCCGAGGCTGTCTCGATGCCATCCGCGAGCTGCCCGCATGGCTGGCGGCCGTTGAACCCGGAAGCTGACAGACGGTCTCAGCTTGTCTACGATTTGCCGACAGCTTTCCTTTAATAATTCCACCCATTTCCAAACCCCGAAACAAGGTACACCATGAACGACCAGGATCCCCCCAAGCCCCCGTCCAGTTCTTCTGACTCTCCCGCAGGGCCTCAGAAGCCGGCCGACGCGTGGACCTCCGGCCCGGAAGTTGTCGCCCAGCCTGATGCGAAAACGCGCAAAAAGGCTGGCCCCGGCGACAAGGACTGGGAACGGGATGTCGTCAACCGACTGGCCTTTGCCGCCCTCAATGAACAACGCCGGGCGCGTCGCTGGAATGTGTTTTTTAAATCCCTGTTCTTCATCTACCTGTTTGTGCTGTTTTTTTATGTGCCGGTGGAATGGGGTGATGCCACTATTTCCACCGGAAAACATACCGCACTGGTTGAACTCGATGGCGTGATTGCCGCCAATACACCCGCCAATGCCGACAATCTGGTCAGCAGTCTGCGGCGGGCCTTCAAGGACGAAGACACCGCCGGTATCATCCTGCGCATCAACAGCCCGGGTGGCAGTCCGGTGCAGGCCGGCTATGTGTACGATGAAATCAAGCGCCTGCAGGGCAAGTATCCAAAAATCAAGCTGTATGCGGTGGTCACCGATATCTGTGCCTCGGGTGGCTACTACATCGCCGCTGCGGCCGACGAGATTTATGCCGACAAGGCCAGCATCGTCGGCTCCATTGGCGTGTTGATGGACGGTTTCGGCTTTGTCGATACCCTGAACAAGGTGGGTGTCGAACGGCGTCTGATGACGGCCGGTGAGCACAAGGGGATTCTCGATCCCTTTTCGCCGCTGAAAACGGATGAAGTCCGCCATGTGCAGGGTCTGCTTGATGGCATTCACCAGCAGTTTATCGATGCCGTAAAGGCAGGCCGCGGGGATCGTCTCGCCGATAATCCGGATATTTTCAGTGGCCTGTTCTGGAATGGCGAGGAAGGCGTAAAGCTTGGGCTGGTCGATGGACTGGGCAGCAGCAGTTATGTCGCCCGGGAAATTATCGGTGTTGAGAAAATCGTCGACTTTACCGCGCGGCCCGATTATTTCGAGCGCTTTGCCGATCGTATTGGCGCGGCAATGGCGACCGTCATTGGTGAAAATCTGGGCCTAAGCAATGCATCACTACGATAAATACTTTAATTAGCGCTTATCGGTTGATGAGTATTTGACGGATAAGCGCTGTTATTGACTGTATTAGTCGGATTAGTGGTAACGGGTGCTGGCTTGTCTTGCCCAACTTGCTGTCATTTCTCCTTTCGTGTAAAAACGGGAGACTCGACGGAAAGGTTTGGGAGGATTTGCATGTCGTACAAGTATCCCATTGTCGCTGTCACCGGTGCCTCGGGCGCGGGCACCAGTGTGGTTCAGAAGGCATTCAGCGATATATTTCTGCGTGAATCCATCAATGCGGTTTTTGTCGAAGGCGACAGTTTTCGTCGTTTTGACCGTGAGGAAATGCAAAAACTGCTGCGAGAAAAGGTCGCCGAAGGCCAGGTTCTTTCCCCCTACGGGCCGGACGTCAATCTGTTCGACAAGCTGGAATCCCTGTTCCGGGAATATTCCGAGGGCGGCAGGGGCATGATGCGCCAGTACCTCAATTGCGAGACCGCCGAGGCCTCGGGCGCAGAGCCAGGCACCTTCACCCCCTGGGAACAGACACCGGAGGGCGGCGACCTGCTTTTCTATGAGGGCCTGCATGGCGGTGTGGTTGCAGACCACTGGACGCGCCGCAACATGAGCCCGTCACACAATCCCCGGGTCATTCGTGAGCGACGGGACGGTGAGCGCAAAAATGGCGTGGATGCCGCGCAATATGTAGATCTGTTGATCGGCGTGGTGCCCGTGGTCAATCTGGAATGGATCCAGAAAATTCATCGCGACCAAAAGGTGAAGGGTTTTTCCTGCGAGGCGACGACCGCACATATCCTCGAACGCATGCAGGACTATATTCATTTCATCGTGCCGCAGTTCTCGGTGACCGACATCAATTTTCAGCGCGTGCCGGTGGTCGATACCTCCAATCCCTTTATCGCCAGCGAGATTCCCAGTTCCAGTGAATGTATCGTCGTCATCCGTTTCCGTGATCCGAAGCGATATGATTTCCCACGTTTGATGCGCCTGATCGAGGGCGCCCGAATGTCGCGTCCGAATACGATGTTTATTCCGGGCAGCCAGATGTCGCAGGCCATGGATGTGATTTGTACGCCGTTGGTGCGGGAGCTGGTGGAGCGGCGCAGTCACTGACTTCCAAGAACATCCACACCCTCATTGTTCAGCAGGGTAATGAGGCGAATCAGGGGCAGGCCGACCAGGGCATTGGGGTCTTCGCCCTTCATGGCCTCAAACAGGGCAATGCCCAGTCCTTCGGACTTAAAGCTGCCCGCGCAATTATACGGTTGCTCTCTGCGCAGATAGTTCTCGATCTGCCGTGTCGTCAACGAGCGGAATTTCACCGTAAACGGCACCACCTCCACCTGTGCCTGTCCTGTCGTCGTATTCAGCAGACACAGCCCGGTAAGGAACAACACCTCGTTCCCGCTGGCGGCGGTGAGTTGCTCGATCGCCCTGTCATGTGTCCCCGGTTTGCCCAGAATCTCCTCACCCAAGACGGCAACCTGGTCGGAACCAATAATGAGTGCATCGGGGAACTGGCTGGCCACGGCCCGGGCCTTGCCTTCCGACAGTCGCTCGACCAATGCATGCGCTGTCTCATTGGGCCGTCGCGTTTCATCAGTGTCGGGACTGGCGGTTGAAAATGGCTGACCGAGTCGTTCCAGCAGGGCCTTGCGAAACGGTGAGGTCGAGGCCAGAACCAGTTGTGCCATTGTGAATTCCTTGGGTTTTTGTCCGATGGATAATCCTAAATGTCACTATTCATCACAGAGACACGGAGAACACAGTGCACGCTACGGGCAGGTGTAGTGTGCGCCGTGCGCACAAGATGGATATCCAATTCCTCCGTGGTGAACTGAATAGTGACAAAGTCTTTTAGATTCTGTGTCATAGGCGTAAGCGTTCGCAGAGATTCAACGGATTAATTCAGGGTAATCGCCACATTCTAACCAACAGCCCGCCAAATCGCCCGCATTCTGTTTGACATTGATAAAACCAACTGCCTTACTTAACTATTAAGAACCTTGGTGAAGAAAACACCATGTCCAGCCCGCGACCGTTTATGTTGCTTCTGCTACTACTCTTTCTATTGGGCTTCAGCAGCCCGGTGCTGGCAGGGGCCTGCTCTTATCGTGAGGGCATTATGGCCTTGCAACAGGGTAACCCGATACGTGGCATGGCATTGTTGCGCATGGCCAGCCGGGACGGTGACCTGCGCGCCAGTCTGTACCTGGCATCCCTGCAAACCGACGATGATCAGCGTTTTCGCCAGGCATCGGTGCCGCTGGCCGTACTCGCCAAGTCGACGCAGTAAGCCTCTGTAATACCTCTTCCTTGATTTCTTCTGCGCTGCATTGCCCTTTGCGGTCGAACCTCTCGGGCGCTTCGGGTACTATCGCCACTCCCGGTCGTTGGAACGTCGCACGCCGGCCCGCCTGCCAATTCATCCTGTGACACATGCAATCACGAGAGTCGAAAAGTGAGCGATATCAAAGCCCTGCTGGAGGTAATGGCCAGACTGCGTGACCCAGAGACCGGCTGCCCCTGGGACCGTGAGCAGACCCTGGCGAGCATTGTCCCGCACACCCTCGAAGAGGCCTACGAGGTTGCCGACGCCATTGCCCGTGGTGACATGGGCGAGCTGCGTGACGAACTGGGTGACCTACTGTTTCAGGTGGTGTTCTACGCCCGCATCGCCGAGGAGCAGGGCGACTTCGCCTTCGCCGATGTGGTGCAGGCCATCTGCGACAAGCTGATCCGCCGCCACCCCCATGTCTTTGCCGGCGCGGATATCACCGATGCCGAGGCGCAGACCGCCGCATGGGAGGCGCACAAGGCCCGCGAGCGGCGCGACAAGCATGGCGAGGGTACCCTGGCCGGCGTCGCCCTGGCCCTGCCGGCGCTGAGCCGCGCCGCCAAACTGACCAAACGCGCCGCCCGTGTTGGTTTTGACTGGCCCGATCTGCCGCCCGTGTTCGACAAGATGCAGGAAGAACTGGACGAACTGCATCACGAGGTGGCGCAGGGAACCATCGATGCGGATCGTGTCGAAGATGAGATGGGTGACGTGCTGTTTGTCGCCAGCAACCTGGCGCGCAAGGCGGGTGTCGACCCGGAGGTGGCGCTGCGCCGTGCCAATGCCAAGTTCGAACGCCGCTTCGCCGCCATGGAGGCGCTGGCCGCCGCCGAAGGTGTGTCGTTGGACACGCTGAACCTCGACCGCTGGGAGGCCCTGTGGGTGCGGGTGAAGGAAGCCGAAGCAGGCTCAGGCGACTAAGCGCTGGTGGTCCGCCAATGAACGCCAATTTACGCAAATGAAGGAAGAAGTGCAGGTTGGGCTGGCGACAGAAACCCCAACAAAATGACTGGCAATGATGGGCCGTCTGGTACGCTATTGTCGGGATTCGTAAACCCACCCCAACCTAATATTATTGCGGCTGTTCCATTAGCCTCACATCGTCATGCCGGAACATGCCCGTCATGCCGGGAGTGGTTGCCCAATTCATATCTCAAATCCTCCACAGATTGTGCAATGGCAATGCTGCGAGGATTCGCTAATGAGACAGCAGTGATATTATCCACAAAGAATCATTGAATGTGATTTGCGTCCATTCGCGTTGATTGGCGGACGGAAGGCAAGTCCCTGGCAATATCCTTGGTAGACCCCAACGAAGTGAGTGAAATTCCAACCGCCATCGTGGATCTCGAGCCCCTTTACGCATCCCTCGACGCCTGCATGACGGCCGACCGTCCGGTATTGCGCAAGCGCCTGCATGGCCTGCGCCATGCCCTGCAGGCGGGGCACGATACCGGCAACAAGCTGGATGCCTTGAAAAGGGACATCGATGCCTCCCGTGCGCGCGTAGAGCAGCGACGTGAAAACTTGCCTACCGTCAGTATCAACGAAGACCTGCCCATCGGCGGCCGCTGGCGCGATATTGCTGCCGCCATCGAAGCACATCAGGTGATCGTTGTGGCTGGCGAGACCGGCTCCGGCAAGACCACTCAGCTGCCCAAGATCTGCCTTGCCCTGGGCCGCGGCTGTGCGGGGCTCATTGGTCACACCCAACCGCGGCGTATCGCCGCGCGCAGTGTCGCCACGCGCATCGCTGAGGAATTGAACACCGAGCTGGGACAGGTGGTGGGCTACAAGGTGCGCTTTTCCGACCACACCCGGCCCGAGTCCAACATCAAGTTGATGACCGATGGCATCCTGCTGGCCGAGCTGCAGGGTGATCGCACACTCAGCCGGTACGATACGCTGATCATCGACGAGGCCCACGAGCGCAGCCTCAATATCGATTTCCTGCTCGGTTATTTCAAGCGTCTGTTGCATAAACGGCCGGACTTTAAGCTCATTATCACCTCGGCCACCATCGATACCGGGCGTTTCGCGGCGCATTTCAATCATGCGCCGGTGATCGAGGTCTCCGGGCGAAGCTATCCGGTGGAGGTCCGTTACCGGCCGCTGCAGGGCGACGATGACGAAAAGGATCGCGACCAACAGCAGGCGATACTCGATGCCGTGGACGAAATTGCCGCCCTCGACAGCCGTGGCGACATCCTCATCTTCCTCAGCGGCGAGCGCGAGATCCGCGACACCGCCGAGGCCCTGCGCAAGCACCATCCCGCGCACACGGAGATCCTGCCGCTGTATTCGCGCCTCAGCGCTACGGAGCAGAACCGCGTCTTTAAGACCAGTGCGCGGCGACGTATTATTTTGGCGACCAATGTCGCCGAGACCTCGCTCACGGTGCCCGGCATCCGCTACGTCATCGATCCTGGCACCGCGCGCATCAGCCGCTACAGCATCCGCAGCAAGGTGCAGCGCCTGCCCATCGAGAAGATCGCCCAGTCCTCGGCCAACCAGCGCGCCGGGCGCTGCGGGCGCGTCGCCGCCGGCGTCTGTATCCGCCTGTATTCGGAAGAGGATTTCCTTGCCCGGCCCGAATTCACTGAGCCGGAGCTACGCCGCACCAACCTGGCTTCGGTCATCCTGCAGATGCGCCAACTGGGACTGGGCAACCCGGAAGAGTTCCCCTTCATCGACCCGCCGGATCGGCGTTTCATCC
>CAZTPE010000021.1:4292-18425 GCA_964614545.1 uncultured Ectothiorhodospiraceae bacterium | reverse complement strand
CAGGCAAAGCTTCCGCGTCCTGCTCTCGCTCCTTACCTGCGTCCATGCAGGCAAAAAAGTGAGTTAATGGCTGTGGTTCCTTAACGAGTTTTTCGCATAGCCAAGCGAGCACTCAGGGCTACCCGGCGGGTCATAGCGAAAGGGCTTACGTTAACGTCGTCCAGGCATCACCAGCAAAATCGGTTGCAGTATTGTCCACCTTCCAGTTGCTCAGTCATTCTCCAACAACTCCAATAACTGTTGAGCTTCTTTCTTTCCATTAAACTCCTGACCTGTCGACAGAATGTCTTTTAATATCTGCTGCGCTTCTTTATCCCGTTTGCCCGACTCCACAAGAGCGGCAGCATAGTGATACTGCACTTCTTTTGCATTTGGCTGTTTTTCAAAAAACCAAGTGCAGCCTTAGGGTTCCCATTACCCAGAAGAATCCATCCATATGTATCTAGTATTGCCCCATTTTCAGATTCTAGTTTATAAGCTCTCTCAGCAAACTCTAACGCTTCTGCAGACTTTTTTTCTTGATGTAATAGCCAGGCAATATCATTCAATGCCACTGTACTTTTCGGCTCTACTTCCAGTAGACGTCGATATTGGCTGATCGCCCCTTGACGATTGCCTGCGACCACATTGGCCACCGCCAAAGCGTAGCGCGCCTGAGTGTCATCTTCATATTGCTTCAGCCAGGCTTCCAAGAGCTCGTTGGCAACCTGATCCCCCTGACTGTGGCGCAGAACTCCTGCCTCCTTGATCAGCACACGTGTGCCTCCGCCCAGCTGCCTGGCTTGACTGTATGCCTTAACTGCTTTGGCATTCGCGTTAAGTGTTACCTGAATATCGCCTTCACGTTCGTAACCCACGGGTGATTTCGGGTGTCGGCGCTTTATCTCCCGGACGCGGTTCAGGGCTTGTGTGGTTTTACCCGTACGAAGATCCAATAGCACTCGTAAATCCGCCGCGCCCAGGTGGTCAGGGTCAAGACTAATCACCTTGTCCAGGGACTGTTGTGCCTTGCCCTCCTCACCAGCACGAAAGTGCGCAAGCCCCAGCCAGAAATGAGCCGCCGCTACTGGTGCCGATTTGACAAGTTGCTCAAATCTTTTCACGGCCGCAGTGTAATCCTGCGCCACTAATTCAGCCTGACCGGCGGCCAGAAGGACACGGGGATTCGAGGGTTCGATCACCAGTGCTTCCCGCACCACCTCACGCGCACGCGCCAGCTCACCTGCACGCAAATAGATACGGGCAAGCACCATCCGCGGCGCCAATGCCTTCGCATCTGCCACCCGTGCCTTTTCCAGCCATTGCAGTGCCTGCGGCCGATCATTTTCCAGGTCGGCCAACTGCGCCAAGGCCATCATGGCAGAAACATTACCCTCATCCCTCACCAGGATACCGTCGAGACGTTCGCGGGCGTCAGACTGCCGCCCCGCCTGGATATCCAGACGCACAAGATTCAGTGTGGCCGTGACAAACGAGCCATCAATACGCAGAGACTCATTGAAGGCCGCCCGTGCTTGGCTTACATCCCCCTTGGTGTCATAGATCACCCCAAGAAGGTTCTGCAGATATGCACTTTTCGGATTATCTGTCGCCAAACGCTCTGCCACCAAAAGAGCTTTATCAAAGTTTTTCTGACGCAGATGGGCCAGCGCCAGCAGTGATTGCTCTCGGAGCGAGGCGTTTCCCGCCTCAATAGCCTTTTCCAGCTCCTTGATCGCCTGGGCATCATTTCCCTCGGCCAGGTACAGCATGGCCAGCTGTGCGCGCAAGCTCCCCTCGCCAGGTCGTTTGGTGATGGCATTTTGGAGAAGCTGCTTGCCCTTCTCCAACTCTCCGCTACGCAGGGCAGCCTGGCCGGCCATTGCCAACAGGCGCACATTATTTGGTGCCTGGGCAAGCGCGGGTTCGAGCACGTCCAGTGCCTGGTCAGACTGCGCCTGTTGCAGGCGGATCCCCGCCAGCATCATGCGCGCTGGCAACAGGGCGGGCGCTGCCGCAACCACCCTCGCCAATTGCACTTCTGCCTGCTCGAGGTTACCCAGCGCATAGTTCGTACTTCCGAGTAAAAAGAGACTCTGCAGGTGATCCGGCGACATCTTGAGGACTGTCAGGAGATAATCCCGTGCCTTCGTATACTGCCCTTGTTCATAAGCCAGCAAGGAGGCCATGAAATTTGTGGTGGGATGACGGGGCGATGTTTTCAGCAGGTAGTCCACCTGAACTGTCGCATCAGCAAACTGACGCTGCCCGATCAGCAGCTTCGCAAGCTCCGTGCGAGCTTCCATATCAATGCGCCGTGGAGTATTGACAGATACCAAATCAATAGCGCGGTGATAATCAGCTTGTGCATCATCAAGCCGCTCTTCAGCACTGGCAGCCCTGCCCTTCAACACCCACGCCTCGGCATTATCGGGGTCAGTAGCAAGCACCTTTTTTAGGGTTCCACTCGCCCCTTGGAAATCGTTCGAGGCCAGCAATACTCGGCTCAACCACAGCAGTGCCGAAGTCATGTCCGCCTTGAGCCCCAATGCCTGCCGGAATGAGCTTTCAGCCTCCTGAGGTTGCCCCAGGCCAAGCTGTGCCTGTCCACGTAGCACCAGAAGCTTTGGCTGTGACATCCAGTCCAGCTGTTCCAGCATGCTCAGCACATCGTTGTAGCGATGCTGGAGCAACAATGATTCAGCCAATAGTTTCTGTACAAATAGACTGTTGATCCCAAGTTTTTGAGCCCTGAGCAGCTCCTTCTCGGCAGCGGCGCCATCACCAACAAGTGTGTACAGCTCACCAAGCAACAGCCGCGCCTCAGAGTTCTTGGCATTTTGTTGCAGAGCGCTTTTCAGTTCGATCAGACTGGCCTTGATATCACCCGATGCCTGATATTGCTTGGCCCGTTGGACATGTTCAACATCACTGATATCTGTCTTGCCACAGGCCGTGAGAAACATCCCCAGCAAGAATAGTAAAGGCAAAAATTTTAAAAACAGTTTCATCCAATGTTCCCCTGAATTCCCCTGCACAGGTAGTATTCCCGACATTTTACATTTCGTTCAGTAAGTCCCGAGCCTGTTTGGCACCGGTGAAGCTGTCATCCATATCCAACGCTCTTTTCAGCTCTGCCCTGGCCTTGGATTTTTGACCCGTTTGGTAGAGGGCAACGCCGAGGTGATATCGAATCTCTGCCAGATGAGGCGCTTTGACCACGGCCTGTTCCAGCAGGGATAAACCCCGTTGCATCTCACCCTTGTTGATCAGTAACCAGCCAAGGGTGTCGATAATGGCCGGGTTTTCTGGCACCAACTTGTATGCCCGCTCGGCATACCCGACCGCATCGGGCCGGCCCAGCTGCTGGGCTGCCCAGGCGAGATTGTTGAGAACCACGACATTATCAGGGTAGTCGGCCAGAATCCGCTGGTATTGCGCCACTGTAGACTCCAGATCACCCGCCTCTTGCAGAGCTCCGGCAAGGGCGACGCGCACGGCAAAATCGTCCGGATGTGTTTTCAGCCATTCCTCCAACAGGGTGTAGGGGCGGACCTGACCGGCTTTCTTTCGCGCAGCATACAAGGCCAGCACCAGACGTGGCGATTCCACCTTCCCGAGGCCCTTTTCATAGATCTTGGCAGCGGCCGCGGGTTTCCCCCCCTGCATCAGGATGTCCCCCTCCAGGTGGTAGCCAACGGCATTATCCGGCCGCTGCTGCTGGATCTGGCGCGCAATACGCGTGGCTGCATCAGGATGCTTTTCCCGCATTTCAAGCCGGGCCAGGGCAAGTTGTGCCGACAGATGATCTTCGACAATGGAAAGCGCTTTCTCGTATAGTTGTTTGGCTTCCTTCGGCTGCTCCAGAGCCTCACGTGTCATGCCCAGCAGATACGGCGGTTGCGGCGAATCTGGACTGACTCGCTGCAGTGCCTCGAAAGTGGCCAGCGCAGCATGGTAGTCCTTGCTTTCCATCTGTGACAGGCCCAGTGCATTGAGAACCCGCGGATTATCCGGGTGCTGGGTCTTCATTTCCCGCGCAATGCTGACGGCGCGCAGTGGCTGCTTGCGCTGATTGTAATAGCGCACCAGGGCCAACCCCGGCTGGATCGCGCCATCATTGCTCTCCCAGGCCTTCTGCAGATATTTCAGTGCTTCTTTTTCCTGTCCCTGCCGGGTGGCCAGGCGAGCCAGCGACATCAAGGCACCAAGATGAGACGGCTGCTGCTTGAGTATGGCCTGGTAAGCCTGCTTAGCCTCCTCCGGCTTATCCTCCCGCTCGAACAAACGCCCCAGATTCATGCGCGCCGGCAGAAAGCGAGCATCTTTGTTCAGCGCCTTGTTGAACTCGACGCGGGCCTCGTCCATCTTGCCCTGACCCAGATAAGCGGCACCGGCCAGATTGTGAGGCAGCGGGCTCTCGGGATTATTCTCAGCAAAGGTTTTTGCCTGCTTCAAGGCCAGATCGAAATCCTGCTTGCGCAGATGAACAAGAGTCAGCATGAGCTCGGCTTGAAAGACGTTCTTGCCCAGATCGACGGCCGTCTCCAACTCTTTGACCGCCTGGGAGGTCTCACCACTGGCAAGATGACTCAGCGCCAGTTGGGTGCGCACACCCGCCGCCTGCGGATCCAGTTCGGCGGCACGTTCAAGATACTTGGTGCCCTCAGAATTCTGCCCGTCACGCAGATAGGCCGTACCAAGCAGGGCGAGGAACTGAGCATCATCAGCCGCCTGGGTCTGGGCCTGTTGCAGAATTTCGATGGCTTTCTTGCCCTGTCCCAGTTGCAGTTGGGTGGTCGCCAGCAACTTGACTGCGGCAATGTTGCCCGGCTGCGCATTCACCACGCGGGACAAGGCCTGCTCGGCCTGCTCGTAGTGCCCCTTGGCAAAATCAATGGCCCCCATCATCTGCAGACTCGGCAGGTGATCCGGCACGTTGCGCAACACCACCTGCAGAGCCTCCGCAGCACCGTCCGGGTCACCGTTACGATACAGCCCGACCGCACGCAGGTAATTGGCCAATGGGTTACCAGGACTAAGTTTCAGTACCTGATCGATCGCCTTGTTGGCCTTTTCCGTATTGCCCAGGGTCAGGTTCACCCTGGCACTACCGAGCAAGGCGGTGGGATTCAGGGATTGCAGAGACAGGGCCTTGTCAAGATGCGCATCGGCAGCGGCCAAGTCGCCCTTCTGCCGGGCGATCTCACCTTTGATAGCCCAGCCCTCGCTACTCTTTGGATTGATAGCCAGCACCTTGTCCGTCAGTTCTACGGCCTTATCCAGTTGCTGTTTCATAGTGGCCAGACGTCCCAGCCCCAGCAGGGCATTAATAGCCTCCGGATTCAATTCAAGCGCCCCACGGAAAGCCTTCTCGGCCTCCTCCGGCTGATTTTTCTGCATATAGGCGTTGGCATGGACGACGAGAATATCGGCCTTGACCACCGACGAAAAACCGTCTTCCAATTGAATCTTTTCCAGCACCTCATCGGCCTTGCCCTGCATGAGGTAAGCCCGGCTCAGCGATCCAGCCAGCTTATCCATACCGACACCCAGACTCCGCGCCCGCTCAAACTCCTTTTCTGCCCCCGCGCCATCACCTCTCAGCAGATAGGCCTCGCCCAGGGCCTGACGTGCCTCCTTATTTTTCGGATCCTGTTTAAGGGCATTCTTCAACTGGATGACCGCCGCCCCCAGCTCACCTTTTTTCAGATAGGCCTGGCCCTCGGCCAGATATTCCGCGCTGCTCTCGGCCCACACCAAGACGGACTGGGTCATCAGACTGATGGCCAGCAGCACACCCTTCCAGGTCAAATTGCAATTTCTGCCATGCATCATCGGTTTATTCCTTTCATCTGGAAAACAGAAAAACTCTGCCCCAAGAGCCTGTTGGGCGCCTTACTTGAGGCCGTATTTGTTCAGCAAATCGTACAGGGTGGGCCGGCTGACACTGAGCAGTTCGGCGGCTTGGGTCACGTTATTGTTGGCCAGTGTCAACGCCCGCTGCAGGGCCTTACGTTCGGCCTCTTCACGCACATGACGCAGATCGAGATGCAGTGGCTCGTCCTCTTCCCCAGAGGCGACATCCAGCTCGAGATCCTCCGCCATCACGTAGTCACCGTCGGCCATGATCACGGCGCGTTTGACCTTGTTTTCCAGCTCACGCACATTGCCGGGCCAATGATAGCCCTCAATAGCCTGTATAGCCTCTGGCGAAAATCCCTTCAACGACTGTCCTTGATCACGGGAAAAACGCTCGAGGAAAACCCGCGCCAACATCAAGTTGTCACCTTCGCGCTCGCGCAGAGGAGGAATCAGCAGGGCAATTTCGCTAATACGGTAATAGAGGTCTTCGCGGAATTGCCCCTCCTTGATCAGACTCTGCAGGTTCTGATGGGTGGCACAGATCACGCGTACATCTACCGGAATTTCATTGCGCCCACCGACACGCTCAATCACCCGCTCCTGCAGGAAACGTAACATCTTGGCTTGCAGGGACTGGGGCAGGTCACCCACTTCATCGAGGAAAAAGGTGCCGCCGTCGGCGTATTCGACCTTGCCGCGCATCTGCTTGCTGGCACCGGTGAAGGCCCCCTTTTCGTGGCCGAACAACTCGCTCTCGAGCAGAGCCTCGGGAATCGCCGCACAGTTGATGGCAATAAAGGGGCCGGATTTGCGCGGGCTGAGGTTGTGCAGGGCACGGGCAAACAACTCCTTGCCGGTACCGCTCTCACCCAGCAGCAGGGTGGTAACATCCGACGGCGCCACCTTTTCCACCATGCGGCAGGCCTTTTGCATCTGCGGGCTGGCACCGATAATGCCCTCAAGCTGGGTGGTGCGCGCCTGCTGCAGCTGGCAGTGTTCTTCTTCCAGGTCATGGAGGGCATGGGCGCGCTCGATGATCATGCCGAGGATCTCGGGCTCCACCGGTTTTTGATAAAAATCATAGGCGCCAAGAGACACCGCCTTGACGGCGTTATCACGATCATCATTGCCGGTGACGACGATGACCTTGGTGTACGGGTAACTGGCGAGGATCTCCTCCAGCGTCGCCAAGCCCTCGGAGGCATTGGCCGGATCCGGCGGCAGGCCCAGATCGAGTGTCACCACGGCCGGCCGGTGCTTCTGCATCGCCGCCAAGGCCGCCTGACGGTCGCCGGCAATGATCACCTCGTAGCCCTCAAAACACCAGCGCAGCTGGCTCTGCAGGCCCGGGTCGTCCTCGACCACCAGGAGGGGTTTGAGTTTGGGTTTCTTTGCCATGAATCAGTTCATTTCCCTTACTTCATCGAACAGGGGAGCCGTTGCCAGCTCCAGGGCAATACGAAAGGTCGTGCCGACGCCCGGCTCGCTGCGAACATTCAGACTGCCGCCGAGGGCGTGGATGAACTCGCGGCTTTCATAGACGCCAATACCCATGCCGGCATTACCCTTGGTGGTATCAAAGGGCCGGAACAGACGCTCGCGGATGAAGGCGGCATCCATCCCGCAGCCGCTGTCCGCGATCTCGATCACGGCCCTGTCCCCCTCACGCCACAATCGTACCTGAATCTCACCATCCTCGTCGGTGGCATCTTGTGCATTCTGCACCAAATGACCAATCACCGCAGCCAGACGGTCGCTATCGGCGATCACCACCAGTCCTTCTTCGCGCTGCAACAACATGGGAACAGGACACTGTCCAGTGTGGGATGCGGCCACCTCCTCCAGCATCCGACCCAGATCCACCGACCTCTGCGACTGACTGGCCATGCGCCCCTTACGCAGCTGAGCGAGCAGACGATTCATTTTTTGCACCGAGTTGTCCACGGTGGCGAAGGCATCCTCGACGAAAGACGGGTTGTCACGATGTCGCTCCGCATTGCTGACCACCAGTGACAACTGTGCCACCAGGTTTTTCAGATCGTGCACCACATACGCCGAGAGACGATTGAAGGCCTCGAACTGGCGTGCATCGACCAGGGCCTCATTGGCCGCCAGCAGGGCCAGATAGCTGGCAGACTGCCGCCCAGTGGTCACCAGCAGATCACGCACCTCCCAGTTGACCTGCAAGGGCGTGCGCGGACGCGCAAGCACGATGAAGCCATGCAGCTCCGACATGTTGAACAGGGGCACCAACAGCCAGGCATCAGGCACCTGCTGTAACCAGTCGGGCAGCGTCAGGCCCGCGTATAACTCGGGCTCTCTCGCGACCTGATCCAGCTCGATGATCCAGCCGCGCTCAATAAAGAAGTGCACCAGTGATTCATCCTCCGCCACACTATTCTGGGACTCTGGCATATTCCAGCTGGCGGTGGGTTGTAAAATACGCCCCTCCCGCCGCTGCCAGAGCATCCCCCCCGGACTCTCGACGATCTGCGTCATGGCCTTGATCACCCGCAGACGCAGATCCTGATCAAGCTCCGCCGAGGACAGGGTGTCGATGAAACGCAGCCACTCCTCGCGATAGTCATAGCGGTAGTTGAAGAAATGTTTGCTAAGAAAAACTCGCAGACGGGCCCGCATCTGCCCGGAAAAGAGCAACACCACCAGTAGCATACCGGCGGCGAAAAAAAACACTAACTGCGCCAGCCCCCCCCATTCTCCGCCGTAAAGTCGGATGTAATAACCACCGGCAGCCATAGCCAACAGATAAATCCCCGCCCCCAGCAGGCTGGCGCTGTGAAACACGAAGCTGCGCGAGACGAAGACATCCAGCGACCACTGCGGATTGCGCGCCGCCGAGACAATGATCAATGGCACCACGATGGCATTGATATAGCCCCGGGCCGTCCAGATCGCCGGGGAGATATCACGCAGCAAAAAGGCATTGGAGTAAAGATAGAAATCGAAGGCAAACAGACCGCCCAACCCCAGGCACAGGTACTTGATGGCCCAGCGCTCGGCCAGCGGCGTGTTGCGAAACAGCTGTTCCACCAGCACCAGACCCAGCAGGGAAAACACCAGAAAGGTAAAGATGCGGAGATCGAAGCCCAGGCGTGGAGAGACACCGACGTCACCGCTGAAGACCAGCCCCAGCACCAGGGCCATGGCCAAGCCGAACACCACCACCACTGCGGCCGCCGCACGCAGAAAGCGGCGCGCCGAATCGGCTCGACCATGGCCGAGGACCGCCAGCAAAAACCACAACCAGAAAACGCCGCGTAGCAGTTCGGCAGCGACTACAATCAGCGAAGAGGGATAGAGCCCGCTGGAGTGATAGGCCGCCACAGCAGCCCACAGGGTCGTGGCGAAAGAGGCCGCCAGCAGCAGGCCTCCCTCGCGGCGCCCACGCCAGGCCGTGGCCAATAACAGGGTAAGCACGAGAAAACCTAAAGCAGCAGCGGAATAGCCGACAAACATCAAGAGATCCATGGCTTAGTCCCTCGGCGGCAACCCCCAGGCAGAAAGAACATCAACGTCCGCCCTTGCCCCACGTCACCTCATGTGCCGTCTGCAGAATGATCACCATATCCAGAAACAGACTGTAGTTCTTGATGTAGTACAGGTCATATTGCAGCTTTTCCATGGAATCCTTCTCGGAGGCGCCATAGGGATAACAGACCTGCGCCCAGCCCGTGATGCCCGGCTTGACCCGATGACGCTCGGAATAATAGGGGATCTGCTCCGACAGCTGAGTGACAAACTCCGGGCGCTCAGGGCGCGGGCCGACGAAGCTCATGTCGCCACGCAGTACATTGAAGATCTGCGGCAGCTCGTCCAGCCGCACCTTGCGAATGAAGGCGCCGACCCGCGTCACACGGCTGTCATTCTTTGTTGCCCACTGCGCGCCGCCCTTTTCGGCATCGACACGCATACTGCGGAACTTGATGACATGAAACAGCTTCCAGTGCTGGCCGACCCGCACCTGTTTGTAAAAAACAGGGCCGCGCCCGCCGCTTTCCATGACAATGGCCATCGCCACCAACAGCATGAAGGGCCAGGTTATCGCCAACAGCGCCAGACTGATCAAGATGTCGAAAAAACGCTTCCTGTATTCCCCCTGACTGAAGCCATCGGAAAAGATCATCCAGCTGGGATTGAGAATGTCGAGTTTGATCTTACCGGTTTCCCGCTCAAAAAATCCCTGCAGATCAATAACACCGACTCCGCTCATCTTGCAGTCCAGCAACTCATGAACCGGAAACGTCTTGCGCCGCCGTTCACCCACCGCCACCACAATCTCATCCGCCTGCAGCTCCTTGGCCAGCGTCAGCAGGGGCACGTCGGGTCTCAGCACCTGGTCTTCATCAACGACATCGTGTTCACCCCGGATATGCACATAGCCCACCACAGAGAACCCCTGCTGATCCACTCGCCGGCGTAGATGACGCGGGATCTGCGCGGCCTTCTCGCCGGCGCCGAGCACCAGGATACGGCGTTTCAACATATCCTGATTCAGGGTCTTGATGAAGATGACGCGAACCGTGAGCAGCAATCCTGCCGCCACCAAAATGATGGCAGCCAGCATTCCCCGCTCCACTGCCAGAAACGGGGCCACGTAGTAAATCATACTGATGGTGATGGCACCGCCGATCAGCGCGGTAATAATGCGTAACAGCATGCCTGCCATGGCGAAACGGAAGCGGCGTTGATACAGGCCCATCGCCACCATGGCCAGCATCATCACCAGGGCAAAGGCCAGCGCCTTTGTCCACAAATCCTGGTTGCCGATATCGATCGTGTCGGCGGCATAAAAATGGTTATAGACGAAAACGCCGAGATAAACGGATGTCGCAAACAGCACGAACTCCACCACCCCGAGAACCAGAAAAGGCACAGGAATATATTGTCGAAAAACCCTAACCACTACCGCGTAACATCCTTCTGTCTGTCGGGGCTTGGCAGGCATCTTGCCCACGGTGGAAGGCACAGACCACCATACTCAAGCAAGGGGCTGTGCTAGGGCTTGATTGTAAAGACTTTCCCATGCCTAAGCCAGCACACAGGCCTCAACCCCACCTCCAATCCGGCACACATCACTTAATCACTCGCATCAATCGAGCCATAACTCAACAACCACCCGCTAAAACTGGTGGGTTCGCCTAACGGACTGAAAGTCCGGATACGGGCCAATAGACCCGTTCTTGACGTTCATCCTTCCCGAAACTCCCGGTAGGATGTCGGTGAGCTCCACGAACCGCATCGGTCGAGAGCGACGAACCTTAGCCAGCGCCGTGAAGCCGCTAATACGCGACCGATGCGGTTCGCTACCGCTCACCAGCATCCTACATGATGCTGCAATGGCTTATCCCCAACTTCAACGCTCACGCACCAAGATGCATGGCCGATAAATCTGACCGCCTAAAGGCGGTGGTTATAACCTTAAGGCGAGACGAATAGACATAAAGCGACTGGCAATTGCGAAATTCCCGTCTCGGTGTGCCGACTATGGATATACTCCCAAATGCGGATTTGCTATCGTTCGCGCTTCTCAAGACATGGCCAAATCAAGTTTCGGCCAGTATTCCGTATTCGCATGGAACAAACACAAGGATATTCAAATGAAGGTCACAGTTTACGGCTCAGGATATGTGGGACTGGTTACAGGCACCTGCCTTGCAGAAGTAGGCAATGACGTCTTGTGTGTCGACATTGATGAACGCAAGACCACCATGCTGAAAAATGGCGAAATCCCGATCTATGAGCCGGGCCTGGAATCGCTCGTCACCAAGAATATCGAAGCCGGCCGGCTGAACTTCACCACCGATCCCGCCGAAGGCGTGGCCCACGGCCTGTTCCAGTTTATTGCCGTCGGCACCCCGCCGGACGAAGACGGCTCCGCCGACCTCCAGTACGTACTGGCCGTCGCCAGCAGCATTGGCGAGCATATAAATGAATACCGCGTTATCATCGACAAATCCACGGTTCCTGTCGGCACCGCCGACAAGGTGCGTAACAAGGTCAGCGAAAGACTAAAGAGCCGTGGTGTCGAGATGGAATTCGACGTGGTCTCCAACCCCGAATTTCTCAAAGAAGGCGCCGCCATCGACGACTTCATGAAGCCGGACCGCATCGTCATCGGCACCGACAACCCACGTACCACCGAGCTGCTGCGCGCCCTGTACGCCCCCTTCAATCGCAGTCACGACCGGCTGGTGGCCATGGACATCCGCTCCGCCGAGCTGACCAAGTACGCTGCCAACGCCATGCTGGCCACCAAGATCAGCTTCATGAACGAGCTCTCCAACCTGGCCGAACGCCTGGGTGCCGACATTGAGCAGGTACGCGTGGGCATCGGTTCCGACCCGCGCATCGGCTATCACTTCATCTATCCCGGCTGCGGCTACGGTGGCTCCTGCTTCCCCAAAGACGTGCAGGCCCTGGAACGCACCGCCAACGAGATCGGCTATGACGCCCAGCTGCTGAGCGCCGTGGAGGCCGTCAACCACCGCCAGAAGGAAGTCCTGTTCGAGAAGATCAGCAAGCACTTCGATGGCGATCTCCAGGGTAAGACCTTCGCCCTCTGGGGCCTGGCCTTTAAACCCAACACCGACGACATGCGTGCCGCGCCCTCGCGCACCCTGATGGAGGCCCTGTGGGCCGCCGGCGCCAAGGTGCAGGCCTTCGATCCCGAGGCCATGATTGAAGCCCGTCGCATTTATGGCGAACGCGACGACCTGTCCCTGGTCGATTCGGCCGAGGCGGCGCTGGAGGAAGCTGACGCCTTGGTCACCATCACCGAGTGGAACGTGTTCCGCAGCCCGGATTTCACGTTCATTAAAGAGCAGCTGAACCAGCCCGTTATCTTTGACGGCCGCAACATGTACGAGCCAGAACAGCTGAAGGCCGAAGGCATCGCCTATTACAGCATCGGGCGGGACTCCCGCAACGCATAACCCACCTCAAGGAAAGATTGACTCATGTTTGAACTGGACAAGATACAGATTGGTGTTATTGGCCTCGGCTATGTCGGCCTTCCCCTGGCGGTGGAGTTGGGCAAGAACTATCCCACCAAAGGGCTCGACATCAGCGCCAGCCGTGTCGCCGAGCTGCAGTCAGGCCAGGACAGCACCCTGGAAGTCGAGCCGGATGAACTCAAGCAGGCCTCCCAGCTGAGTTACAACAGTGACCCGCAGGCACTGGCCGACTGTAATTTCTACATCGTCACCGTGCCGACCCCCATCGACTCGGCCAAGCGCCCTGACCTCTCCCCGCTGGAGGGCGCCAGCCGCACCCTGGGCAAGATCCTGAAAAAGGATGACGTGGTGGTGTTCGAATCCACCGTCTACCCGGGCGCCACGGAAGAGGTCTGCGTGCCCATCATGGAAGAGATTTCCGGCCTGACCTACAACGAGGACTTCTACGTCGGCTACAGCCCCGAGCGCATCAACCCCGGCGACAAGGAACACCGCGTCACCAACATCCTCAAGGTCACCGCCGGCTCCACTCCCGAGGTGGCCGACTACGTGGACGCCCTGTACGCCAGCATCATCACCGCCGGCACCCACAAGGCCAGCTCCATCAAGGTCGCGGAAGCCGCCAAGGTGATCGAAAACACCCAGCGCGATGTCAACATCGCCCTGATCAACGAGCTGTCCCTGATCTTCCACAAACTGGGCATCGATACCCTGGAAGTCCTCGAAGCGGCGGGCACCAAGTGGAACTTCCTGCCCTTCCGCCCCGGCCTGGTGGGCGGCCACTGTATCGGCGTCGACCCCTACTACCTGACCCACAAGGCGCAGGAGATCGGCTACCACCCGGAGATCATCCTCGCCGGTCGGCGCATCAACGACAGCATGGGCAGCCACGTGGTGGAACGGGTGGTCAAACTGATGACCCAGAACCGCATCCACGCCGTGGACGCCCGCGTGCTGATTCTCGGCTTCACCTTCAAGGAGAACTGCCCAGACCTGCGCAACACCCGCGTCATCGACATCATCGAGGAATTCAACGACTACCACGCCAACGTGGACATCTACGATCCCTGGGTCAATGCCGACGACCTGGAGCACGAATACGGCATCCGCCCCATCGACAAACTCGAGAACGGCCAGTACGACGCCATCGTCCTCGCCGTCGCCCACGATCAGTTCAAGGACATGGGCATCGACGACATCCATGCCCTGGGCAAGGACCGGCACATCCTCTTTGATGTGAAGAATATTCTGCCCGCCGACCGGGTCGATGGCCGGCTGTAAGTAAAAAGAAGGACTGAGGGCCGAGGACTCAGTC
>CAZTPE010000021.1:2609-4192 GCA_964614545.1 uncultured Ectothiorhodospiraceae bacterium | reverse complement strand
GAGGACTCAGTCCTTAGTCCTCAGTCCTGTGCACTAACCAAGGAAACACCATGAAAGTCCTCATCACCGGCAGTGCCGGCTTCATCGGCAGTCAACTGGCCCTGCGCCTGCTGGATCGTGGCGACGAAGTCATCGGCATTGACAACCTCAACGACTATTACGATGTCAGCCTGAAAGAGGCCCGTCTGGCGCGCATATCGTCACACGACAACTTCACCGAGGCGCGCATCAGCATCGAAGACCGCCCCGCCGTGGAGGCCGTGTTCGCCGAGCATCAACCGGATCGCGTGGTCAACCTCGCCGCCCAGGCCGGCGTGCGCTACTCCCTCGAGAATCCTCACTCGTACGTCGACAGCAACATCGTCGGCTTCATGAACATCCTCGAGGGCTGCCGCCACAACGGCGTCGAACACCTGGTGTACGCCTCCAGCAGCTCCGTGTACGGCGCCAACACCAACATGCCCTTCTCCATCCACAACAATGTGGATCACCCGCTGAGCATGTACGCCGCCACCAAGAAGGCCAATGAGCTGATGGCGCACACCTACAGCCACCTGTACGACCTGCCCACCACCGGCCTGCGCTTCTTCACCGTCTACGGCCCCTGGGGCCGCCCGGACATGGCACTGTTCCTGTTCACGCGCAAGATTCTCGCCGGCGAGCCCATCGACGTCTTCAACTACGGTAAGCACCGCCGTGATTTCACCTATATCGATGACATCGTCGAAGGCGTGATCCGCACCCTGGACAGAATCGCCCCGCCCAATCCGGACTGGAATGGCGACACCCCCGACCCCGGCACCAGCCTGGCACCCTATCGTCTCTACAATATCGGCAACAATCAGCCGGTAGAGCTGATGCACTACATCAAGGTACTGGAAGACTGCCTGGGCAAGAAGGCGGAGATGAACATGCTGCCGCTGCAACCGGGCGACGTGCCCGACACCTACGCCGATGTACAGGACTTGGTCGCCGACGTCGATTACAAGCCGGAAACCACCGTCGAGGACGGCATCACCCGCTTCGTGAAATGGTATCGCGACTATTACAAGGTCTGACGAGCGCAGTGGGTATCAACCGGAGGTGGGGGGAGACGCGCAAAGCACGCGTCTTCGCCTTGCCGCTGGCGGGTCTGCTGCTGACACTGCCGGGCCTGGATCTGTGGGCCAGCCATCCCTCTCCCATCACGCCCGAGGCCATTGCCGGCAGCACCGTCATCAACGCCGAGCAGCTCATTGAATTCGCCAACCAGACCCCCGGTCTCATCATTATCGACTCACGCATACCCGGTGACCGCAAACAGGGCTATATCGAAACCTCTATCAGCCTGCCCGACATCGATACCCACTGTGACAGTCTGGCCCGTATCATCTCCGACAAGGCCGCCCCGGTGCTGTTCTACTGCAATGGTGTCAAGTGCGGGCGTAGCGGCAAGGCCGTGAAGATCGCCGTCGGCTGCGGCTATACCGCCATCTACTGGTTCCGCGGTGGCTTTCAGGAATGGCTGGCGAAGGGGTATCCGTATCTGCAGGAATAATTTTGGAGGCTGGAGATTACAGGCCTGGAGCGTGTTCGCGTGTTCG
>CAZTPE010000021.1:0-2509 GCA_964614545.1 uncultured Ectothiorhodospiraceae bacterium | reverse complement strand
AGAGCTGGAGAAGATGGTGGGCTCATAAGCCATGGCCAAGGAATATGAGGTTTACTGGGCAAGAATTGCTGAAGAGGATCTGAAAAACATTATCGGGCACATCTATTCCGATAATCCATCGGCCGCAACAGACAGCCATAAAACCATAAAAAGAAGGGTTTCAAGCCTCAATTCCTCTCCACAGCGTGGGCACATTGTTCCAGAGCTCAAGGCACAAGGGATTCTTCAATACAGGGAATTGATCATTCCGCCTTGGCGGATAATTTACCGCATATCGGAATTACAGCTTTATGTGCTGTCGGTGATTGATTCACGGCGAAACGTTGAGGATGTCTTACTGGATCGACTGGTAAGGAAAAATAATTCAGCAAAAACCCAAGCCTTCAAACCTCCTCTTTCTCCCCCCACAAGCACTGCCCCCCACTGGCCTTGTCAATGGCTGCCAGACGCGCCTCATGCGCCGCCAGCTCGTCATCACCGGCGCGGATCACCCGCAGTGGCGCACGCTCCTGCGCCAGACGGCGGATCTCACCCGCCGTCGACTGCCCGCCCTCGGACTGGCCATCAAGCAGCAGATCCGTCTGCCCGCCGGTCATCAGCAGGTAGACGTCGGCGAGGATCTCCGAGTCCAGCAGCGCGCCATGCAGCTCACGGTGGGCGTTGTCGATGCCGTAGCGGCGGCATAGGGCATCCAGGTTGTTCTTCTGCCCTGGGTGCATCTGCCGCGCCAGGCTCAGGGTATCGAGGATGCCGCAGAGGTCTTCGATACGGCCGTGGTCGCCGCCCAGCAGCGCCAACTCGTGGTTGATGAAACCCACGTCAAAAGGCGCATTGTGGATCACCAGTTCGGCCCCGCGCACGAAGTCGAGGAAGTCCGTTACCACATCGGCGAAACGCGGTTTGTCGATGAGGAACTCATTGCTGATGCCATGCACCTCGATGGCGCCCTCGTCGATCTCCCGGTCCGGCTGCAGGTACTGGTGATAGTGGTTACCGGTGAGGCGACGATTGACCAGCTCCACACAACCGATTTCGATAATACGGTGGCCCTGCTTCGGTTCCAGGCCGGTGGTTTCGGTGTCGAGTACGATTTGTCGCATGATTCAGTCCCTACACCGAAGTCGTCAATTCATCGATACCACGATTGGCCAGCTCATCGGCACGTTCATTCTCGACGTGGCCGGTATGGCCGCGCACCCACTGCCATTCCACCTCATGCGGCGCCAAGGCCTTGTCCAGCCGCTGCCACAGGTCGACGTTCTTCACCGGCTTCTTCGCCGCCGTCTTCCAGCCGCGCCGCTTCCAGTTGTCCATCCATTCCGTAACGCCCTTCATCACATATTGCGAATCGGTGGTCAGGCGCACCCGGCAGGGCCGTGTCAGGCTCTCCAGACCGCGGATCGCCGCCATCAACTCCATACGGTTGTTGGTGGTCTCCGCCTCGCCACCGAACAACTCCTTTTCCGTGCCACCAAAGCGCAGCAGCGCGCCCCAGCCGCCCGGACCGGGGTTGCCTCGACAGGCGCCGTCGGTAAACAGTTCGATTTGATCTTCACTCATGCGTGGTCATTACCCTTTTTGTCTGTCGCCCGCTGCAGATCGGGCTCGATATTGGCTGCTTCAAAGTTGTCGATGGGTCTGACGCGGGAATTGCCCGCCAGTTCCGGAGCCACCATGCGCGGCCGCCGCGAGCGCCAGCTGGGCTTGAACGGCGTCAGAGTGGCGACGCGCTTCTTCGCCACCACCACATAGCCGGCACCGAACACGGGCCACCAGCGCCGACCAAGGCGGTCGAGAAAGCGCAGCCGCTGCATGATGCCCTTGTGGGTCAGCGGTGGGCGGTAGAAATAGCGTTCGCAGCTGACGATGTCGAAGCCCAGCAGCTGCAGCCAGTCGCGCAGGCGCGAGGCGCGGACGAAGTGCCCGCACCACGGCGGCCGCGCACGCCAGCCCAGGGCCAGCCGCCACAGCATCCACGGGCTCCAGGGATTGAAGCCGAGGATCACCACGTGGCCCTCGGGAATCAGCACCCGTTCCACCTCACGCAGCACCTGATGGGGGTCGTGGGTGAATTCCAGGGTATGCGGCATCAACACCACGTCGATGCTGTCCGAGGCCACCGGCAGATAGTCCGGTTCGCCACGAAACACACTGCGCAGACGCTCCCCCGCCGGCGGCGCCGTCTGCCGATCCGGATCCTGTACGATACAGTGTGGGATACGCGAGCTGTTCAGACATTCCTTGGAATAGAGATCACCCAGCTGCAGCAGATGGTAGCCGAACAAGGTGGGCAGAATCTCGCGCAGCCGGGCGCGCTCTTCGGCCTGAAACCAGCGCCCGGGGATGTGGGTAAACCAGGCACGCATGCGTTGCCGCGTGACCGCACCCGGCCCACACTTCATCCAGCGGACGACCCGTTTTTTCAAACTATAACTCCATTGTGCGCATGCCCGGAAGGATACGCAGAAAGGCCTGTCGTCACCAGAGTTGGTAGGTTGGGCAAAGCGTA
>CAZTPE010000020.1:2255-18633 GCA_964614545.1 uncultured Ectothiorhodospiraceae bacterium | reverse complement strand
CTGGTGAACAGCAGCAGCACCGGCAGAAAGCCGGGCCAGGCGTAGTAGTCGGCGGTGGTGAAACCGGTGGTGGTGCCGATGGAGACTGCCTGAAAAATGCCGTGATGCAGGGAAGTGGCGAAACCGTCGAAGGTACCGGTGAAATACAGATAGAGACTGGAAATAACCGCGCTGGTGGTGAGTACGGCGGCATAGGTCCGTACCTCCGGATCCTGTAGATAGGGACGTAGACTGTTACCGCGCCAGGCGACAAAGTGAATGGCGAAATTGATGCCGGCCAGTAACATAAAGACCACTGCCACGGACTCGATGGCGGCGCTGTTGAAATAGCCTATGCTGGCATCGTGGGTGGAGAAGCCGCCAATGGCAATGGTGGAAAAACTGTGGGCGATGGCGTCGAAGGGCGTCATGCCGGCCAGCCAATAGGCGGTGGCGCAGGCCACAGTGAGGCCCAGATAGATGTACCACAGGGCCTTGGCGGTCTCGGTGATGCGCGGCGTGAGCTTGGTGTCTTTCATCGGCCCCGGCGTCTCGGCGCGATACAGGGACATGCCGCCGATGCCCAGCATGGGCATGATGGCCACCGCCAGCACGATGATGCCCATGCCGCCCATCCACTGCAGCTGCTGGCGATAGAAGAGGATCGAGTGCGGCAGGTCATCGATACCGGTGATCACCGTGGCGCCGGTGGTGGTCAGCGCGGAGATAGACTCGAACACTGAATCCGTCAGCGACATGTGGGGATGGTCCGAGAGCATAAAGGGCACCGAGCCGGACAGACCCAGCACCAGCCAGAACACCACCACGATAATGAAGCCACCGCGCAGCCGCACCTCCATGTTGGCGTTGCGCACCGGCAGCCACAGCGCCGTGCCCAGACTGAGGATGGCAAGAAAGGCACCCAGGAAGGGAAGGATGGCGCCGTCGCCGTACCACAGGCCGACGGCCACCGGCGGCAGCATGTTGAGGCTGAAAACCATCATCAACAGGCCGACGATGCGTTGAATGGTATTGCGCTGCATGATGGCCTACAGGAAGGTGGCGCTGACCTGGAACAGGCGCTCCACGTCCGGGATGCGCTCCTTGTCCACGACAAACAGGATGACGTGGTCTTCGGCCTGAATCTCCGTGTCGTGATGAGCGATGATGACTTCGTCTCCACGCACGATGGCGCCGATGCTGGCGCCCGGCGGCAGGTTGATATCCTCGATGGCACGGCCGACCACGCGCGAAGAGGATTTGTCGCCGTGGGCCACCGCCTCGATGGCCTCGGCGGCGCCACGGCGTAGTGAGTGCACGGCAGTGACGTCACCACGGCGCACATGCGTGAGCAGGCTGCCGATGGTGGCCTGCTGCGGTGAAATGGCGATGTCGATGATGCCGCTCTGCACCAGATCGACGTAGGCTGCACGGTTGATCAGCGCCATCACCTTCTTCGCACCGAGGCGCTTGGCGAGCATGGCGGAAAGGATGTTGGCCTCATCGTCGTTGGTCACCGCGCAGAACACATCGGTGTGATCGATGTTTTCATCGAGCAACAATTCCTCGTCGGCGGCATCGCCGAACAGCACCAGGGTCTTTTCCAGTTCCTCGGAGATCTTCTTTGAACGCTCCGGGTTGTGGTCGATGAGTTTGACCTGATATTTACTTTCCAGGGTCTTCGCCAGACGTATGCCGATGTTACCGCCGCCAGCGAGGATAATGCGCTTGACCGGCTTGTCGAGGCGCCGCAGCTCCTTCATCACCACGCGGATATGACGCTTGGCGGCAATGAAAAACACCTCGTCGTCGGCCTCGATGACGGTATTGCCCTCGGGCACGATAGCCTGGCCACGGCGGTAAATGGCGGCGACACGGGTCTCGATGCCGGGCATGTGTTCACGTAGAGCCCGTAGCTCATGGCCCACCAGCGGACCGCCGTAATAGGCCTTCACCGCCACCAGCTGCACCTTTCCGCCGGCGAAGTCGAGCACCTGCAAGGCGCCCGGGTGTTCGATGAGGCGCTGCACGTAATCGGTGACCAGCTGTTCGGGACTGATCAGCACATCCACCGGCAGCGCCTCTTGGGTGAACAGCTGCGGGTGTGAAAGATAGCCGACGCTGCGCACGCGGGCGATCTTGGTGGGGGTGTGGAACAGGGTATAAGCGACCTGACAGGCGACCATGTTGATCTCATCGCTGTTGGTGACGGCGAGGATCATATCGGCGTCTTCGGCACCGGCGCTGGCCAGCACCTCGGGATGGGCGGCCTCGCCCTGCACGGTGCCGATGTCAAGGCGGTCACGCAGGGCGTCGAGTTTTTTACTGTCGACATCGACAACGGTAATGTCGCTGGCTTCACTGGCGAGGGCTTCCGCTACCGATGTGCCGACCTGGCCGGCACCGAGGATGATGATTTTCATCGCGTCTCTAATGTTAACTCTTATTGTTTTGCCGCTAGTGGTTCATCAAGTTTGTATTGATTGATGGACCACTAGTTGTGCTTGTCGCGCCGGGTGTCTATACCCAGTGATTTCAGTTTGCGATACAGGTGGGTGCGCTCCATACCCACCTGTTTGGCCACCTTGCCCACGCTCCAGCCTGCCTGACGCAGATGGTATTCCAGATAGGCCTTTTCAAACTGCTCGCGCGCCTGCCGCAGGGGGAGATTGAAATTGGTGGCGACAGGCTCGGCATTTTCCTGCTGGCTGCTGAGGATGATCTCGACCTCATCCAGTTCGATCTGTGATTCCAGCCCCCCCACCAGCATGCGCCGCACCAGATTTTCCAGCTGGCGGATATTGCCCGGCCAGTGATAGTGACGCAAGCGATTCTGTGCCGCCACGGAAAAACTGCGGTAGGGCAGGCCCTCCCTGTCGCCGAGCAGATTAACATAATACTGGAGCAACTCTGTGACATCTTCGGCGTGCTCGCGCAGCGGCGGGATCTGGATCGGCGCCACATTCAGCAGATGATAGAGATCCTCGCGGAAACGTCCGGCATGCACCTCCTGCTCCAGGCGGTAACGGGTGCCGGCGATGATGCGTACATCGAGGTTCTGTACTTCGCCGCCGTTGATGCGTACCCACTGGCCGGTGGTCAATACCGCGCTGAGGTATTCCTGCAGATCGGTGTCCAACTCGGCGACATCATCGAGAAACAGGGTGCCGCCACGGCACTGTTCCAGCAGGCCCGGGGTAATGCCGTCGGCATTCTCGCTGCCCAGCAGCAGGGCGGTGCCATTACCATCACGGAAACTGCAGCTGTGAATATCCATGAAGGGGCCGTTGCGCCGCTTGCCACAGCCGTGCAGATACTGGGCGCAGAAGGTCTTGCCGCTGCCGGGTTCGCCGATCAGCAATACGGTGGTATCGAAGGCGGCGGCGTGCTCGAGGCGTTCGCGCAGATGCTGCATCTGCGTACTCTTGCCCAGCGGCGCGCTGTAGCGGGGCTGGTTCTTCGGGCTCGCCGATGGCGCCGCGGCAAGGGTCTTTTCCACCGTGTGCAGCAGCTTGGCCAGTGACAGCGGCTTTTCGATGTAGTCCTTGGCGCCCAGCCGCGTGGCCTCGACGGCGGTTTCCACGGTGCCATGGCCAGACATCATCACCACCGGGATTCGCAAGCCCATGTCGGCAAAGAATTCCTTCAGCAGGCTGATGCCGTCGATGTCCGGCATCCAGATATCGAGCAGGATCATGTCCGGTTGCTGGCGGCGTACAATCTGTCGGGCGGCACTGCCATTTTCAGCGATGATGACAGTGTAGCCCTCGTCTTCGAGGATGTCCTTGACCGAGCTGCAGATGTCCGGCTCGTCGTCTACGACCAGGATGGTGGCTTTCATGATGAGTCTGCGTTCCTTGAGTAATGGCCCAGGTTAGCGGCTTTTCGCCCTGCCCGGATGCAGCTGAGTGACATTGCCGGCAGGCTGTTCTTGGGCCGGCAGGCGCACCACCACACGGGCGCCGGCGCGGGTATTTTCGGCAAACAGGTTGCCCATGTGTTCCTCGACGATACGCTTGACCACCGCCAGTCCCAGCCCGGTACCGCGCGGCTTGGTGGTGGCGTAGGGCTCGAAGAGCTTGTCGAGCATGTCGTCGGGAATGCCCTGGCCATTGTCTTCGATGGCCAATTCGACAAAGGTCTTCGAGGCCTCCTTGCGGCTGGCCAGGGTAATGCGGATCTGTGCATCGGCCTGCCCGGAAAGTGCGTCGATGGCATTGCGGATCAGGTTGTGCAGCAGTTGCCGCAGGCGTCCGGGATCGGCTTCCACCGGCGGCAGGTTTTGCTGTTCTTCGAAGTGAAATGAAACCTGGGTGCCGTAGCCACGATAAAGGTCGAGCACTTCACGAATGAGGTCGCCAAGGGACAGCGGACGCAACTGGATCTGGGGAGTCCTGGCGTATTCCGAAAAGGCCTGTACCATTTCCTTCAGCGCCTGTACCTGCTGCACGATGGTGTGCGTGGAGCGGTCAAGCACCTCGGCATCCTTTGGATCCATTTGATCGAGATATTTGCGCCGCAGGCGCTCGGCGGAAAGCTGAATGGGGGTCAGCGGATTCTTGATCTCGTGCGCCAGTCGCCGCGCCACTTCACCCCAGGCGGCGTCGCGTTGGGCCTGCACCAGCTCTGTAACATCTTCCAGCACCACCACGTAGCCGGCAGGAATACCCTCCATGCCGGGCAGCCGGGTGCCGTGGCAGGTAATGATCCTGTGTCCGCCGCTGCCATACAGTGAGACTTCTTCACGCCAGTCTGTTTCCGTTTCGTTGAGGTGCGGCAGCAGGGTCTGCACAAACTGGGTGACTTCTGGGTAGTCTATTTCCAGTTTGGTGAGTTTGTGCCCGGCACTGTAGTCGAGATTGATGCCGAGGATATGGCTGGCGGCAGCGTTTACGGCACGCACGGTGAGATCACGATCCAGGGTCATCACGCCCGATGACAGGCGCCCCAACACGGCGCGCAGATAGGCGCGCTCGCGGTCAGCCTGACGCTGGCTGCGCATCACCTGATCCTGGGCCTCGGCGATACGCTGGGTCATTTCGCTGAATGACTGCACCAGCGAGCCCAGCTCGTCGCTGCTGGTGACGGGCAGTTTCTTGTGATAGTTGCCAGCAGCCACAGCGCGTGTGCCGATGGCCAGAATGCGAATCGGCGAGACCAGCCGCTGGGCGAAGAAAAATGCCGCCCACACCGCCGACAGCAGGGTGACCAGTAGGATCAGAAACAGGGTGAAGGCAAAGGTCTGCTTGAGGGGTTCGCGCAGATACACCAGTTCCTTGTATTTGGTGTAGGCCGATTGCACGCTCTCCGCCATTTGGCTGATGCGTTCGCTGACCGGATACAGGGCGATGAGGATTCTTGCCTTGCGGGCGGTGGCGGTCTGTTCAAGGGCGATGGCGACGCGGGTGTGCAGGCCTTGATCGCGGATCTGCGCAAGGCCAATGTAGAACCTGTTATCCCTGACTTGTTGCAGCACGGCCTCATCGGGCAGGCTGGGGATAATGGTACCGGGATCCGTGCTGGAGGACGCGACCACCCGGCCATTGGATTGGGCGATCAGCAGTTCGCTGGCGGCGGATTTTTCACGCAATTCATTGAGTCGGAAAAGCAGCGCACCGTCGTTGGTCTGCCGCAACTGCCGGGCAAGGCCACGGGTTTCCTTGAGCTTCTCACGCATACGCATGTCGAGTGCAGATTTGCTCAATTCCAGTGCCTCGGTCATGGCGCGGTCGATGCGCACATCAAACCAGCTATCAATACCCTGCTGCATGAAGCCTAACGAGAAATAGAAAACGATGGAGACGGGCGTAACGGCCATCACGACAAAGATCAGCACCAGTCGGGCGGTGAGGCGTGAGCCGGTCGCCGATCGGCGGTACTGGTGGATCAGGCGCAGCAGGCTGACGCCGATCAGGCCGGTGAGCACGATCAGGCCGAGGATGTTGATCACCACCAACACAATATGCAGGCGGCCGAACTGGGCGGAATTTTCCGTGGCGGCGGATAGCAGCCACAATGAGCCCAGCATGAAGATGCCCATCAGCGCGACCGGGATGAAGCTGGTCGATATGCGCCGCAGCCAGGTGATGAAGGCATTCATCAGTACATCCCCAGGTCCCAGCTGTACCAGCCGCTGGTCAACCACCAGTTACGGGAGATATAGGCGCGCATACGCAGGGGGACCGGCAGGCTTTCAAAGTCCAGATAGGAGCGGATGCTGACCATATAGTGCTCATCGGGATCGAGGAGCTTGGCATCGATGATGGGCAGGCCGCGGATGTCACCGAGGGCGCGCAGTGCACTGGCTAACGTGGAGTAGCTGGCTTCATGTCCGCTGTTGAGATTGCGCAGCAGGTATTGATCGGTGAGCGCAAAATACTGGATGGTGGTGCGTTGTTCGAGGCTAGCGATGCTGTTATCCCACAGGTATCGCCGCGGCTGGCGGACGTCGATATCCAGGGCGAAGGTCAGGAGAACGCCGTTGTCCAGGGCCTCCAGCACCTTTTTCGGCAACGCGAAGGTGAGGAGGGCATCGAGGCGGTAGACGCCGTCTTTCAGGGTGGTCTTCGCACCCTGCACACTGAACGGCTGCGCCGCCGACAGCGGGCCGGCGCAGATCAGCAGCGCGCACAGCCAGCCCAGCAGATAGCGGTCGCGCCACCGGGGCTGGCGCATCAGCTGCGGGCTGTGGCGCGTTTGCGTATGCATGCGTAGTAAAAACCGTCCATTTGGGCCGTATCACCGGGCAGGATCTGGCGGCCGATGCCCGTGGCACGGCCCCAGTCTGCGTCGATGGTCCGGCTCTCGGCATCGGGCCGTTCGGCGATGAAGGCGCTGACGCGCCGTTCATTTTCCTGCGGCAGCACGGAGCAGGTAGCGTACAGCAGGATACCGCCAGTGCGCAGCAGAGGCCAGATGGCGTGCAGGATTTCCCCCTGCAACTCTAGCAGAGTTTCGATATCTCCCGGGCGGCGCAGCAGCTTGATGTCGGGGTGACGACGGATAACGCCAGTGGCGGAACAGGGGGCATCAAGCAGAATACGGTCAAAGGGGCGGCCATCCCACCAGTCTTGCGGCCGGCGCGCGTCGCCGCTGCAGGTGTTCGCGGTCAGGCCGAGGCGCTGCAGGTTGTCCATCACCCGTTGCAGGCGCTGGGCCTCGATGTCCACGGCCAGCAGCTCGATGTCATCGTTGCGTTCGAGAATGTGCGCGGTCTTACCACCGGGGGCGGCACAGACATCCAGCACACGCTCGCCGGGCTGGGCATCCAGCAGCACAGCGGCCAGCTGCGCTGCTTCGTCCTGTACCGAGACCGTACCCTCGGCAAAACCCGGCAACTGCCTGACATCAATGGCCTGTTGCAGGCGGATGCCGCAGTCACTGGCGATGGTTGCTTCGGCGTTGATGCCGGCCTGTTCGAGTGCAGACAGATAGTCGGCGCGTGACTGTTTGCGTGTGTTGACACGCAGGGTCATGGGCGCATGTTCGTTATTGGCGGCGAGGATCTGCTGCCAGTCGTTGGGCCAGGCCTGGCGCAGGGCGTCGATGAGCCACTGGGGATGGGCCCAGCGTCCGGGTTCGCTGTCGTCAGCCTTGGCCAGCAGCACTTCGCTCTGGCGCTGGAAGTTACGCAGCACGGCATTGAGCAGACCGCGTGCCCAGCCCTTGCCCAGCGCGTTGACGGCGCCAACGGTCTCGGCCACGGCGGCATGGGCGGGGATGCGCATGGCGGTGAGCTGGTGCAGACCGAGCAGGATCAGGGCCTGCACGTCGCCATCCTTCTTGCTCAGCGGCTTGCGCAGTAGGGCGGCCGCGATGCGCTCGAGGCGCGGCCAGGCGCGCAGGGTGCCGTAACAGAGCTCCTGTATCAGGGCACGGTCGTTGTCACGGGCGCGTGGCAGGCTGTCGTCGAGGGCGGCAGTGAGAGATGCACCGGCGGCGACACGGGCGAGGATCCGGGCGGCGAGGGCGCGGGGATTCCGGTCCTTCACCGTGCGCCCAGCCGCTTGCCCAGCAGGCTATGGGCATTGAGGTAGTCGCCGGCATCGATGGGTCGTCCGCCGGGCAGTTGCAGGCGGGTAATGCGCAGCAGACCTTCGCCGCAGGCGACGTCGATGCCGTCGTGGCTTTCGGCCACCACGCTGCCGGGGCCGGCGTCACTGTCGCCATCGATGGGCTCAGCCAGCCAGATACGCAGGTTCTGGCCGCAATAGGGGGTGTGGGCCACGGGCCAGGGATTGAAGGCACGCACACCGCGGGCAATAACCGGCGCGGGCTGTTGCCAGTCGATCTGCGCCTCGGCCTTGTCCAGCTTGGCGGCATAGGTGGATCGAGCATCGTCCTGCGGCTCGGGCTGGATGCTGCCGGCCTGCAGACCGCGCAGGGTATCCAGCAGGGCCTGCGCACCGAGGACGGCAAGTCGGTCGTGCAGGGTCTGTGCGGTGTCGCTGTCGTCAATGGACGTGTGCACTTTCAGTAGCATGTCGCCGGTGTCCAGGCCTTCATCCATCTGCATGATGGTGACGCCGGTCTCTGCATCGCCGGCCAGAATGGCGCGCTGGATAGGCGCCGCGCCACGCCAGCGCGGTAGCAGGGAGGCATGCACGTTGAGACAGCCCATGCGCGGGACTGCGAGCACTTCGGCGGGCAGGATCAGGCCATAGGCGACGACGATCATCATGTCGGCGCCGAAGGCAGCCAGCTCGGCCTGGGCCTCGGTGTCACGCAGGGTCTTGGGCTGCCGTACCGGGATCTCGTGAGCCAGCGCCAGTTCCTTCACCGGACTGGCCTTAAGCTTGCGGCCGCGACCCGCTGGCCGGTCGGGCTGGGTGTAGACGGCGCGCACGGTGTGGGGCGAGTCGAGCAGGGCCTGCAGGCTGCTGGCGGCGAATTCCGGGGTGCCGGCAAAGATAATATTCAGCCCTTCGGCCACGGTGTGTTCCTTCTTTTTGACGGGTAAGGGGTAGCGCTGGCCACAGGCTCACATGGCATGCAGGCGCTGCTTTTCCAGTTTCTTGCGGATGCGGTTGCGTTTGAGGGCGGAGAGGTGGTCGACGAACAGCTTGCCGTCGAGGTGGTCGATCTCGTGCTGGATGCAAACGGCCAGCAGGTCGCCGGTCTCCAGTTCGATGGCCTCGCCCTCGCGATTCAGGGCGCGTACACGGATGTGTTCGGCACGGCGGACCTGCTCATAGATGCCGGGCACGGACAGGCAACCCTCTTCGCTCTTTTCGCTGCCCGTGGCCTCGATGATCTCCGGGTTGATAAAGCACAGGGGCTGGTCCTTCTTTTCCGAGATATCGATGACAATAATACGCTTGAGGATGTTGACCTGCACCGCAGCGAGACCAATGCCCGGGGCCTGGTACATGGTCTCGAGCATGTCATCGACGATGCGGCGGATGCCGGCATCCACTGTGGTGACGGGCTTGGCCTTCTGGCGCAGGAGAGGGTCGGGAAAATGCAGAATGTTCAGCACTGACATGTGAAGTCCATCAATAAAGCCTGAATGTCATCAAAGATATGCTATCGAGAGCCGATGATTATACGCAGGTAGCCGGCAATCCGGTAGAAAGCAAGCCCAACTCAAGTGAAGTTTTGCCGCTATCTCTTTCATTTTCTTTTATTAATAACCCGGCGTACAGCGCTGGCGCCACTGGAGTCCAAGGGATGATTCGTCTACACTCGGGCAAATCGATGAACAGAGGGATGACGATGTCGAAGAGAATGCTTCTGGGCCTGTTGCTGTGTCTCAGCATGGGCGTAGTGCTGGCCGACACGATCAAATTGAAATCAGACCACCCTGACCGCTATGTGGTCGTCAAGGGCGATACCCTGTGGGATATTTCCGCGCGTTTCCTGGAAAGCCCCTGGCGCTGGCCCGAGGTGTGGAGCTTCAATCCACAGATCAAGAATCCGCATCTGATTTACCCGGGCGACGAGGTTTATCTGGACTATGATGCCGAGGGTCGGCCGATTCTGCGTGTACAGCGTGGCGCACCGACGGTGAAGCTGTCACCCAAGGTACGCGCTGAGCGTGTGGACACCCCCATTGCCACCATTCCACTGGATGCTATCAGTCAGTTCCTCGGCCAACCCCGGGTGCTCAGTGAGCGTGAAGTGGAAGATTCCGCCTATATCGTTTCCGGTAGTGATCAACGCCTGATCTCCGGTGCTGGCGATACCATCTATGCCCGCGGCCTGGTGCCGGGGCAGGATCCAAAGTCGCGTTATAGCGTATTGCGTGTGGGGAAGCCTTATCGCAATCCGGGGGCCGCCCGTGGTGATATCCTGGGCTATGAGGCCCTGCATGTTGCCGATGCCGTGGTCGAGGAGTTCGGTGATCCCAGCACCCTGCACATCATTCATTCCAATCGCGAAACCCTGGTGGGCGACAAATTGGTGCCCAAGGGGACGGATGGTGTCGACCAGGCCTTTCTACCGCACTCACCAGACATACCTGTCGAGGGCAAAATTATTTCCGTGGTCGACGGTGTCTCGCGCATCGGGCAGTTCCAGACCGTTGTGCTGAACAAGGGCGAGCAGGATGGCCTGGAAACGGGGCACGTGCTGGCGGTATATCAGAGTGGCGCGGTGATTCGTGATAATTTTGGTAAAGATCGGGGCGAAAAGGTCACCCTGCCGGATGTTCGGGCAGGTATTGTGCTGGTATTCCGCACCTTTGACCGCGTGAGTTACGCCTTGGTCATGGAGTCCGAAAAGGCCATGCGCCTCTACGACAGCGTGCGTAACCCCTGATTTCGATCTGCCCGGACGGGATGTCCGGGCTGCATGGAGGATGTCGGCAATGGAAGGGCCGAACAGTGGGGCCGTACCCCAGGATGATCTACGTTACTGGCTGGCGCTACATCGTACACCCGGCCTGGGTGCAATATCGTTTCAGCGTCTGCTGGACCAGTTTTCATCTCCCCGTGAATTTTTTACGTTGCCCGCGTCCGAGCGACGTTGCGCACTGCCTCTGCCACCGGCCGGCCGGGCCTTTCTCGCTGCGCCCGGCTGGGACAAGGTCGAACCTGACCTGCGCTGGGCGGAAGGCGAATTCCACCATATCCTGACCCTGCACGATCCCGCCTATCCGCGGCTGTTGAGAGAGATTGCGGACCCACCGCCGCTGTTGTTTGTGCACGGCAACCCGGCCCTCCTCTCCCAGCCGCAGATCGCTATCGTTGGCAGTCGAAATCCCAGCGCGGGCGGGCGCAGTCTGGCGGAAGGCTTTGCCAGCTCCCTGTGTCATTCCGGCCTGATCGTCACCAGTGGCATGGCGTTGGGCATCGATGCGGCAAGTCATCGGGGGGCGTTGCGGGCAAAGGGCGAGACGATTGCCGTGGCGGGTACCGGTCCGGATCGCATCTACCCGGCCCGGCACCGGAGTCTGGCGCAGGCCATCGTGGAGCAGGGCGCCATCATCAGCGAATTTTCAACGGGCACACCCGCACTACCTGGCAACTTTCCGCGCCGCAACCGCATTATCAGCGGCCTTAGCCTGGGTGTGCTGGTGGTAGAGGCAGCCTGTAAGAGCGGCTCCCTCATCACGGCACGTCTGGCGGCAGAGCAGGGACGGGAAGTATTTGCCCTGCCAGGCTCCATTCACAACCCCCTGGCACGGGGTTGCCACCGGCTGATCCGGCAAGGCGCGAAACTGGTGGAAGACATAGGCGATATTCTGGAGGAACTGGGACCGCTGGCTGCAGTCACAGAGTATAAGTCTGCGGGTGTTGAGAAAGACCATGCCGACCCCAATGTGCTGCCTGCCGAACAGCAGCAGCTGTTGGCATCACTGGGTTTTGAACCGGAGAGCATTGACACCCTAGTAGAACGCAGTGGATTGACGGCGGACGTTGTTTCCTCCATGCTTTTAAATATGGAGTTGCAGGGACGCGTCACATCAAGCGGTGGCCGCTACTGCCGCGTCGACAAAAGTAGGTGATCATGAAAGAAGATGTGCTTGATGTACTGATGTATCTGTTTGAGAATTACATGGACGATGACGCCGCCCTGGATGAAGACCCGGAAACCCTGCGGGTCCAGCTCCGTGAGGCGGGTTTTCTTCATTCAGAGATCAGCAAGGCATTTACTTGGCTGGAGGACCTGGCCCTGGCCCAGCGTGATGCAGCGCCACAGTCGGTTCAGGCCGGACGCTCCATTCGCGTATTCAATGCCAGCGAAGAGAAGAAGCTGGATATCGAAAGCCGTGGATTTCTCATTTTCCTCGAACAGATGGGTGTGCTGGATGACGCCAGCCGCGAACTGGTAATCGACCGCATCATGGCGCTGGAGTCACCGGATATCGATCTGGAACAAGTGAAATGGGTGGTGCTGATGGTGCTGTTCAACCAGCCAGGCCTGGAAGAGGCCTTTTCCTGGATGGAAAACATGGTGATGGAGGAGTCCCACCAGTCTTTGCACTGATTCCGCACTGAACAAAATAAGCCCCCTGTCACGCGCGTGACAGGGGGCTTTTTTGTCTCTTCTAATTCCCTGAATCCGTGACTTCAGGGCGGATGCAGATATTATTGAATCTCACCGGGTTAGATTCCCCGCTGCTCGCCTCAAGCGCCTACTTTTGGTACTGCGGGGCGGTTCATTCCACGGCAGGGACAAACGGATCGGCGTAAATGTCCTTGAGTGAGGCACCCGCCAGGAAGGCCTTTTGGCGAGCGGATTTCACCATGTCTTCGCGGCCACACAGATAGATGCGCCAGCCGCCCAGTTTGCCGGTCTCTTCCAGCGCCTTTTGATCTGCGCGCCCAGCGCTCATCCCCGCCGGCGGAGTGCCCTGAGAGACGCAGGGGTGATAGTGGACATTGGTGTGGGCGGCATCCAGTGCTTTCAGTTCATCGATGAGATACAGGCCTTCCGCCGCACTACTGCCATGGTAGAGGTGGATTTCGCCCTGGTGATCCTGACGCAAGGCATCACGCAGGATGCCATAGAGTGGGGCCAACCCGGTGCCGGTGCCGACCAGGAGCAGGTTTTGCCCGGGCTGGCCCGGAGTATAGAAGCAATCACCGGTTGCCGGGCTGATATTGACCCGGTTACCAGCTTTCAGGGCAGTGTGTGCCCAACCGCTGACCTTGCCGCCGGGGATATGACGGATATGCAGCTCAAGGAAATCTTCGTCATCCGGGAGGCTGGCCAATGAATAACTGCGCTCGACGCCGTCGGGATTCTGCAGATTGAGGAACTGGCCGGGGAAGTAGCTGTAGTTATCCGGTCGCGCCAGCCGTACACGGAGAACATCGGCATTGAGCATGTCCAGCGCCAGCACGTCGGTTTCCACGCTCTGGAAATCCTTGCCCGGCCGGGTGATGGCGATGTCTTCCTCCGCAATATAGGAACACATGAGGAAATAATTCTGTACCTTCAGGGCGTCCTTGAGGCCCTTCTGGGATGCTTCCGAAGGCGTACCCTCCTCCATCATCATCATGCAGCTCTGGCAGACACCTGCGCGGCACGAGTAATTGACGGATACGTCGTGCCGGATCAGGCAATCGAGAACTGATTCGTTATCTTCAGCCAGATATTTCCGGCCATCAAAGGCTATTATTGGCATAACATATCCGTCGAGTCGTGATGAATTAGCGACCCAGAACGTCGCTGCGGGTGGTCTCGGCAATGTCTGCGGCTTCGCCACCCAAACGGTTGAAAAGTGAATCGAACATACGGGTAGAGTTCCTCGGTTTGCCGGGATCAGCGACAGAATATCCGGGGTAGTGCCTGACGCGGTTATGAGTATACAGGACTGTATCTGAGGGTATAAAAAAACCACGTCTCTGCGCGAAGATTGGGATATCTATCTGAAAACAGCCGGCCAAATGATGTATCCTAAATATATATAATATGCCCGAGTTGTCGGTGTCAAGATAACCTAGGTAAAAGAGCAACAACGAGTATTAGGTGGAAATGCACTGATGCAACTGACGCTACATACAGATTATTCTCTACGGGTATTGATCTATCTTGCCCAGAAAGGTGACACCCTGTCGACCATTAGCGAGGTCGCCACTTTCTATGCGATTTCGCGTAATCATCTGGTAAAGGTGGTACATCATCTGGCTGGCGCCAATTTTATCCAGACCCTGCGTGGTAAGAACGGGGGCATGCGTCTGGCACGGGCGCCGGAAGATATCTCGGTGGGGGACGTGGTACGTCAGATGGAGCCCAACTTTGATATTGTGGAATGTTTTAGTGCCGACAATCACTCCTGCGCCGTCGCATCCATCTGTGCACTGAAAAATGTGCTGCAGAAGGCCAGTCGTGAGTTTCTCTCCCTGCTGGATCGCTATTCACTGGCCGATGCCGTCGCCAGTGGCAGGCAGGCGGAGATTGTTTTTCCACTGGAGCAGTTCAAGCGCGGCCGGTAGCCGTAATTCTCTGCCCTGCTCTTCGGCGTCCGACAGACTCCTAGAGCGCGGCAGCAGCGGGCTGTTGCGGATTATGGCCCGCCGGCAGTGGCGTATTGATCGCCTTCAGGATGCCGTTGATGGTGTCCAGCTGCTGCATGAGGTCTTCGCTTTGAGCTTCCAGCTGGGCAATATTTTCCGCAAGCTTTTCCCGTGAATTCTTTATTTTTTGCAGGTTGGCAAGGCGTTTTTCCAGCTGTTGCTTGCGCTCCTTGATGCGTGCCGCCAGCGGACGCATGACCGAACCCGCCCAATCCTCGGCGTCCTGGTTGGCGCGGAAGAAAATATTACGCGCATGACTCACCATCGAGACGAAGAACTTCTTCACCACGAAACTCTGCTCGGTCATGGTAGTGACGCTGCTGTTGCGGAACTCCTCGGCCTTTTTGTACAGCTGATCCAGCTCGCGGGTGTACGAAGCGGTGGCAAACAGGCTGGGATTGAGGTCGGAAAAGCCGTGTTCATCGCGAAAACGGTCATAAATGGACTGAACGATGGCGTTGGATTTCTCAGTCTGGTGGTTGACGTGGGTCATGGTGTCCCGCGCGCCGTCAAAAAAGGTTTTCATACCCCCTTTCATGCCGAGGGTGGTCCAGCTGTCGACCATCCCGGCACGGGTCTTGGCGATCAGGTGATCCAGTGAGTCAAGCCCCAGGGATTCCACCAGGGCGATGAGCTGACGTTTCAGCACATGGCGGCTGGTCTGGAAATTTTCCACATCTTTCTGATAAATGCCCTGCTCCATGCGCAGCTTCTGCATGGTTTCCATGAGCACGTCCGCACTTTTCCCGGAGAGGGAGCGCAGTTCGTCCATCTGCGTCTGGATTTCATCCAGGCGTTGGGTGAGCACCCCCTTGGTGGTTTCGATCATGGAGCCGATGCGTGAGGTGATATTGTTGCGTACCAGATGCTGCTTGGCGGGCAGGACTTCATCGGAGAGCGTCGCTTCCAGCGCCAGCAGGCCGCTCTTCTGCAGCAGGGCATCGTCGTTCTTGACCCGTGCCAGCAGTCCCTTTTGGGCGGTCACCGGGTAGACGTTTCGGCTTTCCACGCCGAGTATGTCGGCGGTATCGCTGCACTGTTTGTCGATATTGCGCTGTACGGCAGCCTCATCCTGCAATTCATCCCACAGGGTATCTATCTTGTTCAGTACGACGATGAGCCCTGTCCGGTGATTGCCGCGGAAGGACTGTGCATGGGTATTCCAGATCTCCATGTCACTCTTGGTGGCCCCGGTATCGGCCGCCAGCACAAAGATGACCGCCTGGGCATTGGGCAACATGTCCATGGTGAGCTCAGGCTCGGTGCCCATGGCGTTGAGCCCGGGGGTGTCAAGGATCACCAGGCCCTGTTTCAGCAGGGGGTGAGGGAAGCTGATCAGTACATGACGCCACATGGGAATCTCGATACTGACCGGCGGTACCTCGGCCTTTTCCTGCTCCTCACGGCTGTAGAGGCCGAGCCGGATGGCATTGTCGACGGGAACGGGCTTGGTCTTGATGATTTCCTGAAAGGCCTCAGCCATGGCTTGCGGAGAATCGATGTCGAGGTCAAGACTGATCCAATGTGCCGGATCTTGCCTAAATTCGCTGATGCTGGTGTCTTCGAGGCGCGTTTCGATGGGCAGCATGCGGATGTAGGGTTTGTCCGCCTTGGTATCGTGAAACAGCTCGGTGGGGCACATGGTGGTGCGGCCCGCCGAGGAGGGCAACAGCCGCCGCTTGTAATTGGCGAAGAAGATGGCATTGATCAGCTCAGTCTTGCCGCGCGAAAACTCGGCGGCAAAACCAATAGTGATGTTGTCGGATTCCAGCGCATCGATAATTTCATAGATACGCAGGTCATCTTCCGGGGAGCTCATATCATGTGCCGCCAGCCAGTCACGATAGGTTGTGATTTGCCGCTTGGTATCATCCTTCCAGCGGCTATAGGCGTTGAGCTGTTGAGTAAATTGTTCCTTCACCTTGCCTACCTTT
>CAZTPE010000020.1:0-2155 GCA_964614545.1 uncultured Ectothiorhodospiraceae bacterium | reverse complement strand
GTTGCAAAGAGCGTTGCAAAGAGCGTCATTGCGATGATTATCTGCGCAGGGCAATACGTCGATATCAATAACGGCCGACGGGTGAGGAAGTTTAGAGGGATATCAACGATTAAGGGGCGGCCCGTGGCGTTCCCGACCAGCGGCATCACAGCGGATGCGAACGGCTCAGGCGGTGAGTATGCAGGCAGGCAGACGGCTGGGGGCATCAATATAGATCATGTTCAGCCGCCGTGCGGTGATGCGGACCTTCAGGCTGTCGCCGAGCGGGCCGACGATTTCATCCCGGCTGGCGCGTGGCTGTACACGGACATTGAGCGTCAGCGCATCGCCCTCCCAGCGATAGAAATCGCTCACCCGGCGATCAGTCCCCGGCCCAGGTCCTGGATGGGGGCGATGAGGAGGATTTCCAGCAATTGCAGGCCGACAAGCACCAGGATGGGCGACAGGTCAAAACCGGAAATGGGTGGCAGGATGCGCCGCGCCCGGCCCATCAGGGGTTCGTTGAGGCTGTGGAGTAACGCCACGGCAGGGTTGTGGTTGCCCGGACTGACCCAGCTGAGGATGACCTGGACCAGGATGGTGAAAAAGTAGATGTTGAGCAGCAGCGTCAGCAGCTCGGCCAGGGTAAGCACCACCAGTCCCAGCGGGTGGATGCCGAAGCCCTGCACGGCGGCAATGAGCAACAGCTTGGTCGCCTGCAGCACGATCAGCAGCACCACACTCGCCATGTCGATGCCCATGACGCCCGGAATGATGCGGCGCAAGGGCAGCAGTGGTGGGTTGGTGACCTTGACCAGAAACTGTGACACAGGATTGTAGAAATCGGCCCGCACCATGGCCAGCAGGAAGCGCAACATCACCGCGCCCGCATACAGGCCGAACAGGGTCTGGATCAGAAAAATCCCGGCATTGCCGGCGTATGAGCCACTCATTTATGTCTCGTCCAGCAGTTTGGCCAGTTCCCGCGAGCGGTCGCGGGCGGCCTTCAGCACCTTGCCCAACAGGGCGTCGATGTCGCCTGCTTCCATCGCCTTCAGGCCCTGCTCGGTAGTGCCGCCGGGCGAGGTGACGCGTTTGCGCAGGGTAGCGACGGGTTCGCTGCTCTCCAGTGCCATGCGGGCGGCGCCGAGGGCGGTCTGCAGGGTCAGCAGGCGGGCACTCTGCGCAGGCAGGCCCAGCTCGGTGGCGGCCTGTTCCAGGCCCTCCATGACGCGGAAGAAATAGGCCGGACCGCTGCCGGAGAGGGCGGTGACGGTGTCCATCTGCGCCTCGTCGTCGACCCACAGGGTCAGGCCTGTGGCGCGCAGGATGGCCTCGGCCAAGTCGCGCTGTTCCTCGGAGACACCGGCGCCGGCGTACAGGCCGGTGGCACCGGACTGCAGCAGCGCCGGGGTGTTGGGCATGGCACGTACGATGGCGACGTCACCGCCGCCCAGCCAGCGTCTGAGGCTGTCAGTGCGCACCCCGGCGGCGACGGAGACGACGAGCGGCTGGTTGCGCTGCACGGTATCGATGAGGTCTTTGCAGACCTCGTGCAACACCTGCGGCTTGACCGCCAGCACGATGGCCTCGGCATCCTCGGCGCAGGCGGCGTTGTCTTCGCTGGTGCGCACGCCGAACTGCGCGGCGAGGCGTTCCCGCTGCGCGGAGTCGCGGTCGGCGACGCACAGGCGGGTGGGAGAAACGTGGTCGGCCAGCAGACCGCCGATGAGGCTGGTGGCCATGTTGCCGCCACCGATAAAGGCAATATTGACGTCTTTCATGGGAGCCTAAGATACTGTTTTATCTTCGCCTGCGCTACGCCTTGGCGGCGTCTGGTACTTCAACCAGGTTATATTGACGGATACAGCGTTACTGTGGTGTTTCGCAACAAGGCACAGCACGCAGGCAATGGCCTTAGTCCTTACCAAGTGCTGTACCAACAGTAGGCGCTTTAGGCGACGCCGTGGCGGAACACCACAGTAACGCCCGAAGGGTTGGTTTGTCAGCGCCCATGGCCGCGTTGTGCCCCTTGCTAAGGACTAAGGCCATTAGCTGCGAGGCACGCCTTGCCCTGAACGCTGACAGACCAACTGTATCCGCCAATATAACCTGGTTGAAGTACTAGTGTAGGTCGTCACTCATTTCATAACTTATAATGGCCCCATTTTTCACC
>CAZTPE010000019.1:0-19016 GCA_964614545.1 uncultured Ectothiorhodospiraceae bacterium | reverse complement strand
CGGTGCCGATGGAGGCGAGCACGGCCATGCCGATGACCGTGAGATAGCCACTGATTGATGCCCAGGTCGATGCCGTAGACATTGGCGATAAAGACCGTGGCCACGCCCTGCATAATGGCGGTGTCATCCATGTTGATGGTCGCGACGAAAGGAACCACGGAGGATGCTGTCGAACTATGCGTAAACAGTGGCAACGTTATGCCCTTAAAACGATGACTTCTTTCATTTGGCCGGCAAGATACCTTTCAAATAGACGCAAATAAACTTTCATTTGGTCGTGATTGGGGTTACGCTTGGCCAGTATGAATGATGATGTCTTACATCCACGCTTTTTGTTTCCCCGCGTGAACGAGGCTCTGGCTGATACGCCGGTGGTGTTGATTCACGGGCCACGTCAGTGCGGTAAAACCACGCTGGCGCGGCAGGTGGGTGATGTAGCGGGTTTTACCTATCTGAGCTTTGATGACGACGTACAACGCGCTTCGGCGCAGGCCGATCCGGTCGGCTATGTGGCGGATTTGCCGGAACGGGTGGTGCTGGATGAAGTACAGCGGGTGCCGGAGCTGTTTACCTCACTGAAGGCCAATGTCGATGCTAAACGGCAGCCGGGCCGGTTTATCTTGACCGGTTCGGCTAATGTGCTGCTGGTGCCTAAACTGGGTGACTCGCTGGCCGGGAGGATGGAGATTCTACGGCTGCATCCGCTGTCCCAGGCTGAACTGGCCGGGGCTGAGCCGGGGTTTCTGGCAAGCTTGTTCGGCAACCGTTTCAAGGTCGGCAAATCAGGCCAGCGCATGGCAAAGCAGCTGGCTGAACGTGTAGTCGCTGGCGGTTATCCGGCCGCACTGGCTCGCGCCAGCGAACGTCGCCGCGCGGCCTGGTATCGTGACTATATCGATACACTGGTGCAACGCGATGTGCGCGACTTGGCCCGCATCAGCGCGTTGGATGCTTTGCCGCGCCTGCTTGCATTGGCAGCAGGACAGACGGCAAGACTGCTGAATGTGGCTGATCTGGCTGCGCCATTTCAGTTGAGCCGGCCCACCATACGTGACTACATGACGCTGCTGGCAAGAGTGTTTCTGCTGGAAGAGCTACCCCCATGGCACAGTAATCGTCTGCGTCGCTTGATCAAAAAACCCAAATTGCATCTTGGCGATAGTGGACTGGCCTGTGCCTTGCTCGGGGTGAATGTAAAAACCTTGTGGGATGACCGTGCGCTGTATGGGCAGTTGCTGGAAACCTTTGTCTATCAGGAGTTGCGGCGTCAGGCGAGCTGGCAAGAAGAGCCCGTAAGCTTTTACCATTTCCGCGATAAAGAGGGTGCCGAGGTGGATGTTGTGATGGCGTCGGCGGGAAAGCTCGCCGGTGTTGAAGTCAAAGCGGCCGCCACGGTGAGGGCCGATGATTTCAAAGGTTTGCGCAAGCTGAAAAATGCCACGGGTCAGCGCTTTGCAGTGGGTGTGCTGCTTTACGATGGAGATGCGATTACCCCCTTTGGTGAGGATTTGTATGCAGTGCCCATATCCTGCTTGTGGAAAGCTTGCTGATGCTCTATACCGAAGGCACCCTCGTCCAGCAGAGCACAGCCGATTATGGATGCGAAAGCTTTGATTTCACAGGGAATATTTCCGAAGTTTCCCGCCATCACCGATAGAGACTACCCCGCGGGTGGAGCGAGTATATTGGGTTGGAGGCTCCTGCCGATTCCAATAGCCCTTCGGCCTTTACGGCCACATTCATGCCGGGTCGGTGCTCCGGTGCGGCTGCCCATGGGGAAGGTGCACTTCCTCCACAATGCCCGCACTGGGGTCATTGAAGGTCTTCATGCTGAGCTCATCTTCACTGCGTGCGACGATGGTGGTCACTGCGGCATCACCAGTCACGTTGACGGCGGTGCGCATCATATCCAGTAGTCGGTCTACACCCATGATGAGCGCGATCCCTTCCACCGGCAGGCCGACCTGATTGAACACCATGGCCAGCATGATCAGCCCCACGCCGGGTACTCCCGCGGTGCCGATGGAGGCGAGCACGGCCATGCCGATGACCGTGAGATAGCCGCTAATGCCCAGATCGATGCCGTAGACATTGGCGATAAAGACCGTGGCCACGCCCTGCATGATGGCGGTGCCATCCATGTTGATGGTGGCGCCGAAAGGCACCACGAAGGCGGCAGTGGAGTTGTCCACGCCGAGACGCTTTTCCACCGTGCGCAGGGTCACCGGGATGGTGGCATTGGAGCTGGAGGTGCTGAAGGCGAATACCTGTACGGTGCGCATCTTGCGCAGGAAGACCAAGGGGCTGACCCGCCCCAGCAGTTTCAGCAGCAGCATCAGGGTGCCAGTGGCATGCAGTAGCAACACCACCGCCACCACGCCAAAGTAGCTGATCATCGGTAGGATCATCCCCAGGCCCTGCAGGGAGAAGGTCTTGGCCATCAGGGCGAAGACGCCTATGGGGGCGATGTGCATGACTACGGTCACCACCTGCATCATTACTGTGTTGAGGCGTTCGGCAGCCTCGGCGATGGGGCGGCCCGGTTCACCCACCATCAACACACAGATGGCGAACAGGATGGTGAAGAAGATGATCTGCAGCATATTGCCGTTGGCATAGGCGGCGACCGGATTGCCAGGGATGAGATCGATGATCACCTGGGTCAGTGGGGGTGCCGCTGGTGCGCTGAATTCACCATGTGCCACCGTTCCCATATCGAAACCTTCACCTGGCCCCACTAACACGGCGACGGTAATGGCTAGGGTGATGGCCAGGGCAGTGGTCAGCATAAACAACAGGAAGGCCTTGAGTCCCACTCGACCCAGGGTGTTGACATCGCCAATGCCACACACACCGCAGATCAGCGAAAAGGTGACCAGTGGCACCACCAGCATTTTCAGGGCGCTGATAAACATGGCACCAATGACATGGAACAGCCCGTTGACCAGGTAATCCTGGATGAAGGCCACATCGGAGGCGAAGGCATTAATCAGGCTTCCGAGTATGAGTCCGCAGACCATCCAGATGAGGATTTTGGTGGTCATGGTCATTTTTTGCGGCATGTGGACTCCATTTCATTGTTGGGTAATGGGTGGGCAGTGTGTTGCGTTTGCCTCAATTGGCGAGGGGTGAGGATAGCTGAAAAAAGAGCGGTTATCTTCATAAAGGAGAAAGGGTGTGTGGCAGATAGGCCGATCATTCCAGCGGGAGGGAATCCCTTCCCGGCGAGGTAGATCGGTCACCGGGTAGCAAACACCGGGCAGGTGGAGGAAACTCCAGCAAAAGTAGGTGCTTTAGGTGAATGTTAAGCTGGGTGGGAGCAAGGCAATAGGCCTTAAGCGAAAAAGGGTATGTAGCGTGCGCCGTGCGCACAAGTTGGTTGCGTGGCTTCGATCGTGCGCACGGCGCACGCTACGTTGGGCATGTGAGGGGATGCTACATCGGCAAGATCAATTTTGGTGTTATTCGGCATCCTCAGTGGCGCGGTAGAGGGAGATCACATTGATGGCCTTTGGTGAGGTGATACAGGCCTCGCGGCAGAGGGCGCAGCCTGTGCAACGCGCCGTGTCGATGCTTGGCTTTTCCATTTGCCATTGCAGGGCGCCCCTGACCGGACAAGCCATACGGCAGGCGCCACATTCCGGGCCGCTGTAGGGCAGGCAGGTGTCTGTGTCGATGCTGGCGTGTGAGAGTCGGGGCAGCGGTAGCGATTCGTCATCCTCCAGTGTGGGGTGCTGCAGGGCTTGGGGTTCGCAGACCGCCACGCAGGGCCAGTCCTCGCACAGATGACAGGCGTGGTTGAGCAAATCCAGTGCCGGTGTGTTGACTACCTCTGCACCCAGCCTCAGGGGTAGGGGGAATATCGTTCCGTGTGGGCAGGCCTCAATGCACTTTTCACAGCGGGTGCAGGCGAGGAGAAAATCCAGCTCGTTGATGGCATAGGGCGGGCGGAACCAGTGCGCGGCCTTTTTCCGTGCGCGATTCTCTGCCTCCCTGACGGCTGTCTCGGAGACCTTGTTGATGCCACGGCGAAAGAATTCCCGGCGATCCATGGTTACATTCTCATGGTCATGGGTTGCATGAGCAGCCACACATGAAACAGGTTGATCAGTACGGCAAACAGAACCATCGGCAACAGTGACCACGTCGCCCCTGGCAGCACCCCGCTACGGCGATGACGGATGATTCGCATGGCGATCCAGAAGCCGAAGACCATCAATAGCGCTTGCAGGAGAAACAGGTGGTCCTGCGAGATCAGCATTTGAAGATGGCGTGTGTGCCTTTCCATCATGCCGAGCGGCTGGGTATCGGTGCCAAGAGGATTGATGATGAGTGTCTTGAGGCTGCTGCTTTCACGTACCAGGTGGTTGAGATTGTGGGCCAGATGATAGGCAAAGGCGAGGGGCAGGGCGACGAAGGAGAAGGCGGAAAATATCTGCCGGAATCCCTGCCGATTCCCGGACAACCACTGTGTAAGCCTGACCGCCAGGGTAAAGAGGGCGACGACCACGGCCAGATCCAGGCCCAGGCCCAGGCTAAAGCTGATAAGCAGATTCCCGGAGTCGCCGATCTGCTGGGCCAGCTCCGTCATCAACGATTCCCACGCGGGGAGCATGGTGATGCCGTGGAAAGAGGTCAGTGCCAGCAGGCCGAGCATGAACCAAGCCTCGTCCCAGTGTGGCCGGGCATCCTGGATGGCCTCCCGGCTGGGTGAACGGATCTGCCAGCCGACGTTTTGTTCAGGACAGCTTTGCAGGCAATTGCCACAGGAGATGCAATAGGCACTTTGTGTCAGGCGCCCCATCACCAGGTGCGTGGGGCAGGGCGCGATCTTTTCGTCTCCCTGGTAACATTCCAGGGTGCTGCAACGGGTGCAGATGTCCGGTTCGATGGGGCGCAGCTCGATCAGGGATAGCTGCGAGTAGGCGCCCACGGTGCGGCCTACGGGGCAAAAGAAACGACAGAAGGCCTTGTCTTCATAGAGGGCGGCGCTGATTACGGCCAGAACCACGACCAACAGGGCCAGTGAGGCAGTGGCCTTCGGGTTGGTGGTGATGCCAACACCCAGTTCCAGCCAAGTCAGGATGATAAACAGCAGCAGTGCCGGCCACAGGTTCCGCAACACCTTGGGGACTTTCAGGTTTAGGGAAAGGCCGGAGGCCGAACGGCCCCAGAGCCGGTGACGCACCAGCCAGCTAGCGAGGGTGTCCCAGGGGCAGACGCCGCACCAGGTGGTGCCGAGGAAGAATATGCTGATGATCAATAGCGCCCACCAGATGTTCCAGGTGATCACGGTGGCGAAATTATGCTCGGCAATGGGGGTTCCATAGAGCCCCGCGGCAATGATCAGCAGGAACACGGCGACAAAGAGTATCTTCAGGCCAAGCTGCAGCCATGGCCGCTGCAGAAACCGCTGTAGGGGGGCGCCGATCAGGGGCAGGCGCGCCAGGCGGATGACGCGGTCCCGTGGCGTTTCGCTGCGAATCAGCATTACCCCCAACCCCGTCAGCAACATCGCGATGACGATTCCCAGCGCCCAGGTGAGGGGAAGGCCGGGGTGCGTCATCGTCATGCGTGCTTGTCCCCCTGGCCGGCGCGGATCTTGGAGCGCAGCAGTTGTTTGCGTTTGATGATATTGATGCCGGCGAGAAACAGCACGATGATGATGACGCTGACGGTGATGGGTGTCGAAGAGGAGGTATCGCCGATAGTGAGCGGGAAGTCGATGGCATAGGGTTCGCCGTCGGCCTCAAATCTCGCAGTGATGATGTAGTCGCCATCCTTATTGAACTGGAAACCCTGGCGGTAGACGCCATCGTCGATGGGCTGGGTGCCGAGGGCTTCCTCATCGCTGGAGAACCAGCTGTCATCTTTTACACTGAAGGTGACCTGGCCTGCGTAGGGTTTACCGCTGTCGATGCGGGAGGCATAGAGATTGACCCGGCCTGGCTCATTGGCGCGTGGAAAGGCGGGGAATACCATGTAGGTGATAAAAAATTTTCCGATCTGTGTTTCCACCTGCATGCTGGGCGGGGTGTTGGAATCCTCACTGAGGCTGTAGGAGGGGCGGCCCAGTACGTGATGGGCGAATGCCGGGGGCACGATACAAATCTGGATAAGGGCAAGCAGCAGCAACAAACGGATTTTCTGCACGGATTTTCCTCCTCAGATCTGATGCATGATGACGGTACTGGATCCACGTTCGGCAATGCGGATCGGCAGGCTCGGGTGGGGGCAGACCTCTACACACACGCCACAACCTACGCAGCCCTTCTTTATCACGGGGCGGTACATATTGGCAAAATCGAATCCGATGGCGTGTTTACCCAGCGGGCAGGCCACCACGCAGGCGCCGCAGATGCCCTTGTCCACCCAGGGGTAGCAGGCGGTGCGGTCGATCTGGGCGATGCCCATCTCGACATCCTTGCGCTCGGTCTCTGTCAGGGCATCGGTGGGACACACTTCCATACACTTGCCACACAGGATACAGCCTTTTTTTGCCGGATCGATGAAGGGGGTGTTGAGGCGACTGCCGCCCTCACGGTCACTGAAGCGGATGCTCTTCGGTGGGCAGACTTCACCGCACAGGCCGCAGCCGATGCAGGCCTCGTTGAAGGCCGTTGCATCGCTTAGCGCTCCCGGTGGACGTAGGTAATGTATCTTGGTTGTGGTCAGACGATCCGGCGCCAGCAGGCGAGACAGACCATAGGGAATGCCGGCCGCCGACAGGGAGGCCACACCAAAGGCAATGCGCTGTATTACCTTTCTACGTTCCACCTTCTATCTCCGGATTATCCCCAGAATTTTCGCTGTGCACGCGGCGGTACTGTCGACCCAGGTGTCCCGGGCCACGGTCAGGCTGGTCTTTGGGCGTCACCTTGAAGACCAGGGCATCCGTCGGGCAGACCGCGATGCAGGCGGTGCAGTTATTGCACTCCATGCCGAAGCCGTCACGCAGCGGGTCAAGGCCGAACTCGCACACCGCGTTGCATTTTGCACAATCGTTGCAGTCTTCCACGACACGCTGAATCCGCAGCAGGCGGAATCGGCCCAACAGGGAATAGAGGGCACCGCCGGGGCACAGGTAGCGACAGAACCCCCGTCGTGCTACCAGCAGGTCGAAGAGTAAGGTACCGGCAAAGAAGACGGCGCCGACACCGAAGCCACCCAGGGCGATGGCGTAGTAGATTTCACGGCCGACGATGGCGGGCGGATAGATCGCGGCCACGGCGACGCTGCCCAGCAGGGGCGAAAGCAGCAGCGTGACAAACAACACCAGGTACTTGAACTTGCGGCTCATTCGGCGCTGGCCGGTGTGGAGACCGATAATGCGTAGCCAAGTCCCGAGGGTGGTATTCAGCTCATAGAGGAAGCTGGCGGGGCAGATCCAGCCACAGAAGAAGCGCCCGAAAAACATTGTCAGGCCGATGGGAATCAGGGCGGTCAGCAGAAAGGGCCAAAGCAATTTTCCGCTGGCGGCGATCTGCCCGACAAGCGCAAGCGGGTCGCTCAGATCGAGGCCGAACAGCCGCCCTGACCAGGTCGTTCCCTTCAGCAGATCCAGGTCATTCTCGGGATCACTGACAAAGGGCGCGCTCAGCGTTTCCATGCTGTCGTAAATTATTTTTTCCGAGGGATAGAGCAGATCGTAAGCGTGGGCGGCGATGTAGGTCTGGTACAGATGCAGAAATGGGATCAGCACCAGCATGAGAAACACGACACTCAGGCTCAGCCAGCGCAGCTTGTTCAGGTGGCGCCAGAGAAAGAAGGGTTTGGAGTCGGGGGATGTCATGACGATACCGTTCTCAGCTATGGTGGGGGATGATCCTGATAGCCTGGGGAATCTGGATACATGAGCGTTCGCACAGGCCGCAGCCCACACAGGCATCGGAGACGTGGGGCTGTTCCAGCATGCCGACACGCAGGGCGATATCTGGCAACGGGCAGGCGCGGTAACACACGCCGCAGGTCTTTCCCTGGAAAGACAGGCACAGTGTCTCGTCTACGCGTGCCTGCCCCATGTCGACCTTGGCCATCACGTCTTCTGCCGTGCGGGTGATTTTTGGAATTGCCCCGGTGGGGCAGACATCACCGCATTTCATGCACAGGATGCAGGCCTGTTCCCGCGGTGTGATATAGGGGGTGTCCAGGGAGGCGGCGCCGTTTTCCATACCGAAGAACTTGATGGCACGGTTGGGGCATGTCTGGCCGCAGAGGCCACAGCGGATGCAGCGGTCGAGAAATTCATGCTCCTTGGGTGCTCCGGGGGGGCGCAGATAGCGTTGTCCACCCTGTTGTACTGCGGCGCTGGTTGTTGTCAGTGGCAGCAGGGAGGAGGCCGTCCCGGCAATGGCATAACCAAGAAAGGTGCGTCTCTTCATAGTCACCATTCCAAGATAGATAATTGCTCCAGCATCATTTTTTCACGGTTCACAGCTACTGAGTCGGTTGAGGAAAAAATGGCGCCTTTTATTTTGTAAAAGGCGCCATTTGAGGTTACTTCCTTTTCTCCATCATTGGATTGATTTCAATCATACTTTTTCGATGCGACAGGCCAGCTTCTTGAAATCCACTTGGCCGGAGACAACATCCCAGACGCGGCTGGAAGTGGCATTCACCAGCCATTTGTTTTTGCGCGGATCGGCACTGTCGGCCACCGATAGATTCCACGGACTGAACACATAACCGCGCGGCACCGAGTTACGCGCTGGCCGCACCAGACTGTTGGTGCCCACTTGGGCTTTCGCCTCGAAGTGGCCCCGGCGGGTCACCAGCCGCACCTTGTCACCATCCTTGATGCCGAGTTCTTGCGCATCTTTGGGATGTATTTCGACGTACATCTCCGGTACCAGGCGACGGGTAGTGGGGCTGCGATTGGACTTGGCGGTGTGGAAATGCTCGTACACGATACCCAGCCCCAGCCAGTAGGGATATTTGTCCAGAGGGATTTCCGACACCGGTCTGCCTCGGTATCCCGCATCGGGCAAATCCGGCGTCAGGGCCATGTCGCGAGCCTTCCTCAGCAGATCGATATGATCGATGGTGTACAGGCCTTCCTTATGGCCGAACTCCATCAGCTGCTTGGTAATCTCCTCGCGCTGGCTGTAGTCCTGCTGGACGAACTTGAAGTGCATCTTGCCGTCCTTGGTGCGGAAGTTGCCATAGGGCTTGTCTTTCCAGTTGCCTTCCTGCCCCATGTAACGGCGCTTGGTGCCACCGGCCTTGGCGATCTCATAGGTGGGCGCAGGCCACTGGATGCCCCGCAGCTGACGGATCTGCTCATAGGGACTCAGCTTGTCCTTCTTCTCCACCGCAAGGATGCCGGTAAGGTCGGTGTCGGTGCCCTCGGAAGCCTTGATGATGTCGCGGAATATCGCCTCGGTATCGTAAGTGCCATCGGGCATCTTTCCCCAGGGAAAGATCTTTTTCACATCCAGGCCGAGTATTTCACCGATCTCCTTGCCCTTGTCGATCACCATATCCAGATCGGAATGACAGCCGGGAGGCGGCTCAGCGGCCTTGTCGACGACATAGATGCGGCGCTCGGAGTTGATGTAGATTCCCTGTACCTCGCCCCAGGTTGCGGCCGGAAAGATGACGTCGGCGTACAGGTTGTTGGGGGCATGACGGTAGATTTCCTGCACGATATTGAAGGTTTTCATCAATGCCGCACGCACCAGTTTGTTCGTGTCGGGCAAGTCGATATGGGTGGCGTAGACAAAGAACATGGCCTTGACGTCCCCCTTCTGTGCCCGTTCCATCATGCCCACCGCATAGCCGGGGTTCTTGGAATTCATCGCTGTGCGCAGATTTTCCTCCGGCACGCCCCAGGCCTTGGCTATTTTGAAGCGATGCTTTTTGTTCTTTAAAGGCTCGTTGAAGGGCAGACGACCAGTGAGGCCTCCGGTAAAGCGTTCGCCCATGGCATTGGGCTGTCCCGTCATGGAGAAGGGGCCGCAGCCGGGCTTGGCCAGGTTTCCGGTCATGCTGCACAGGTTGATGATGGCGATGACGTTGTGTTGGCCATGGATGTGCTGGTTATAGCCGATGCCCCACATGATGATCGGGCCACCATGACCGATACCTTTCGGATCCTGTTTGGCGCGTTTCAGGCGCTTGCGCGTGGCGTCCGCATAGTAAGCTGCCACCTTGCGGATCAACTCGGGTGTTACCTCCTCGGAACCCATGCGGTCCTGCACCTGTTCCGGACTGTAATCCTTCAGCACGCCCTCGGTGTATTCCTTCCAGCCGGTGGTATTGGCCTTCATGAAGTCCCAGTCGATGACATCGGGATGGTCCTTGAGCAGTACATGCGCCATGGCATTGAGGAAACTGATATCGCCGTTGAGGATGGGGACATGGATGGAGTTGTCTGGATTGATGTCACTGTAGCCCTGCACCGTACCGGTGTTGCGGGGTTCCACGACAACCGTGGGAATGTCGTTCTTCTTTTTATGATCCGCGATGCGCCAGAAGATAATAGGATGCGCCTCGCGGGCGTTGTGACCGAAGTTCATCACCATGTCACTGAGTTCGAGATCCTCATAGGAGAGTGGCGGCGTATCCGATCCCAGGGTCTTGAAGTAGGCCGTCACCGCCGAGGTCATACACATGCGTGCATTGGCCTCGATGGTATTCGAACCCAGGATACCCTTCATGAACAGGTTCTCAAGATACTGGCCTTCCAGGGTGAGCTGGCCGGAGCCATACAGACCAATGGAATTGCCGGTATATTTTTTGGCGAGGTGGGCGAGTTTATGCGCCACCATCATTGAGGCCTCATGATAGGGTACGCGCACGAAGTGTTCTTCAGCAAAAGAACCCTTGGTCTTACTGATGTACTCCATGTTGCCGTGTCCGGGCTTGCCCCATTCCTCCCAGACGTCCTTGCGCACATAGGAATCACCCTCCATCCGATCCACATAAATGGGTTCGGCGGCCGTCAGCCCCTTGATGCATTGCAGACCTTTGTTGGTGGGGTGATCCTTGTCGGGGCGCATGGAGACAATCTTGCCGTTCTCCACCTGAATCACCGTGCCACAGCCCACGCCGCAGTATGGGCAGGCCGCCAGAGCGGTAGTGCGATTGAGGTTTGCCTCCGGTTTTGTCGGTGCGGCCTCCAGTTCGGGATTGTTGGAGACGAAAAGCCCGGCACCGGCGGCGGAGCCGGTGATGAATGCGCCTCCCTTGAGGAAGCTGCGACGAGAAATTTTATTCCGTTTCATAATCTACTCCACAGTCGGTAAATGGGTTTGCAGGCTGCGGAGATAGACAATGATGTCGTCTATCTCACGATCGCCCAGGTCAGCCAGACCAGCCGTCGGGCCCTGGAAACCGTACATGGGTGTATTGGAACGCCCATTCCTGATTGTTTCGCGGATAAAGCCGTCGGAGGATTTGCTGAGGAAACCGCTTTTACCAATTGCAGTGCCGGAGCCGCCGGCCTCATAACCCTCTCCCGCCATACCGTGACAGGTTGAGCAGATTTGCTCATACCACTGCTTTCCAAGCCGCGGATCACCAAAGGCATCTGGCTGCCTGTCGACCTCGGCGGCTCGGTTAGGGAGTTTTTCATAAGAACGAAGGTAGGCAACGATGGCCTGAACGCCCGATGTGCCCAGCACACTGAAGGCCAACATGCTGGTTCCATCCCGTCCATCGCGAATGGTCTCGATCAGGAACTTATCGGTTGCAGTACTGAGCAGTTCCTTGCTCGTCAAAGACGGTGCGATACCAATCTGTCCGACGCCATTCTCCTGATGGCAGAAGATGCAGTTCTCCTCATAGAGCTGTTTTCCCATTTTGATGGATGTGCTCTCGGCGGCAGAAACAACGGTAGCCGAGAATGAGATCCCCAATAAGACCACCAACAGAGTTAACTGATTAGTCCCTTGGAATAGTCGTAGTGCTTGCATACATTACTCCTCCTTATCTATTTGTCTTGGTAACGATGCGAATACATATAGAAATAATGCCCAGAAATTAACGATATTTCTTTACATTTGATTGTCTGGACAATGCGTGAACATATTAGGGAGGGCTATATAATTCATTGACCCTCGTCAATCATAGATAAATATCTAACCAGAAATTAGACAAAACAGATTTACTAATCTGTAAGTCGTATTATGGCGTTGTGTGCCTATTTCTTGTGAATGTCAGCATATCTCAATCTCAAGAGTGGATGAAGAATGCAAGGGAAAGGGATCTTGGTGTATACCAAAGCTGTATTGACAATCAGTACTTGTAAGAATGGAGGGGCGGGTTTGTAAATGCAGAATAATCTTGAATTGTTGCTTATTTTTTTGGTGATTATGTCGTAGGTGTCAGTATTATTGCTGATTTGTGTGGGGGGTTGTGGGCGGGAGGGGAGGGTGTTTATTCGTCCCGGTCAAAGGGTAAAACTACAGTCCAGTAGGGTGGGCACGTTTTGTGTGCCCACGCGGAGGAATTGTGGGGAACGGGATGATGCGTGGGCGCAAAAAATGTGCTCACCCTACATGACTAGAATAGCAACTGCCAGCCAACAGTTAACCGATAGTCTAATTCGAGCTGAGGGCCATCCAGGTTCTGGTATATTGGAATACCGGCTTCAATGGCCAATCGGTTGCCTTGTAAATATTCTCCTGGTGCAATCAGGTCAATACCAAACTTCAGGTCGATCCTGTCACCAGCACGTAAATCCGTACGGCTGGTCGGTACCATCATCGGGTTTAATTCAGGATCTTCACCGTGTATATTGCCCCATTTCTTGCCGTCTACTCTGAGTGATGCGTTGATATAACGGTTAATCTTACGCGCGCCCCATAGGGTGAGGTTGTATTCATTGCCTAGTCGATAACCATTATCGTTATTGCCCTGGCGGATGATAGCTTTTAGCTGGCTTCCCCATGCCCAGGCACCGCGATGATCAGCAAAGGCAATGCCTGGAAAAAAATCATATGTGCCTGACCCCAGTTGCATCGGATAAGGCAATTGTTGGTTCTTTCCCGCAGGTGTATCGCCCCGCTTGTCAATTGATCCTACAGGGAGGCTGATACCGATAGTCAGTAGGGTTTTTCGGTTTCCCTGTTCATGCAGTGTGTAGATCCCGGATAATTTCACATCACCAACGCCTTCCGACTCGGTGGTAAACCGTGACCCCATGCGGTTGATGTGATCCATAGATATCATCTTATAAGGCATCATTCCCATGATCATGACTCTATCAGTCACCCCGTACATTACGCCAAACATGTGCATCTGCATGCCCATTTCTGTCGGCGATACCATAAAGTCATTCAGTACCTGTGTAACGCCGACATCATTGACACCATCACGATTACCTTCCATGTACATGGTGCTGTAAGTATAGGAGAGCATCCATCCACCTTGCTTGTGAGAATGATCATCCATCACACCAATTGGACTGTATAAGGGGTTCGTATGATTATGATGCTTGTGGTGTGAGTCACCCTGCGCCAATGCATGCGATGAAACAAATATCATGTAAAGTGCCGGTAACGCTTGTATTATTTTTCTCATTCTCTTTTTCCGTTAGTAACATAAGGCTGCATAGCTGCTTATGAAATGTATCGACAATAACCAAGCAGCCCGATTGACGGGCTGCTTGCTACCAACCTACACCTCATTCGTGAGATGATTTGGATTTCTTTTTCTTCCTTCGCTGTATCTTGATTTCATCTCCTTTGAAGAGTTCATTGTCAAACAGACCATAACCTTTTTCCATCGTGTCGCTCATGTAGAAATCGCTCTGGAATTCCTTGTTTTTCCATACATACCAGTCATCTTTTTCCACACCTTCATATTCAATGATCAGTGCCGCACCACCCGGAGCCTTGCCCTTGTTGCTGATATGTTGTTCGATATGGTCATGATTGATCCAGATCCCTGGGTTGTTCATACGAACGATCACGTCCAGACGCCCACCGCTGGGGATGTCGACCACATCGGCCCAATAGGGTGAAGCCAGTGGCAGGCCATCCTGATGGGTGACAAACATATCGTGACCATGGGTATGAAATGCCACCGGGAGGGTTGCGCCATAGAGTCTTAAACGAACCACATCACCCTCTTTAACACGTAGCGGTTGCGTGAGAGGGAAGGACTTCCCGTTGATAGAGAAGTAATCCAGAACTTCCCCTGGTTCACCGCCCTTTCCATAGGTCATGGCGACCTCGGAATTCCACCCTGAGAACATCAATATGGCCTCTTTGGTCACCTCTTTCTCAATGGGGAGTGGATCTTTAGGGTCGACAATGAGAGGTCCCCACATGCCTCGCAGCCCGACATGCTCGGGTACATTAACATGACAGTGGTACCATAGGCTGCCCACGCGGTCGGCTTTGAAGCGGTAAACGTAACTTTCACCTGGCTCAACGGATAGCTGCGTTACGCCTGGCACACCATCACTACGCCAGGTGCCTTTTTGATGGATACCATGCCAGTGCACGGTATGGTTGAGCGTGGTGTTGTTTATCAGGGTGATTTCCACGTCATCATCTTCTTTCACACGCAGTAACGGGCCAGGAACCTGGCCATTATAGGCCCATACCTTTGATTTGAAGCCCGGTGCGATTTCCAATTCCAGCTCTTCAATGGTGAGATCAAATTTACGCAGTTCCGCCTGGGCTGACCCCATGCTCACCGCTCCAAAACAAAACAGTAGACCCAGATAGCTGAGAGTCTTTGTATATCGTATATTCATCATTTAGCTCCTGTATTAGAAAGAACACGCAGGTAGGCCACCAGGTCACGAATCTCATCGTCACTCATGTTGGCGTCCCAATTGGGCATCAGCACGGATTTATCCACTGCCTTGCCACCCTGTTTTATTGCCTTAAAGAGATCGGCATCGCTACGCGCCTGCATCTCCTTGGTTTCTGTATGATCCTTGGGTGCGACTTCCATATCCGGGGCATTTACACCAAAACCATCGCCTTCCAGGCCGTGACATTGCGCACAATAACCTCGGTATAGGGTTCGACCATTTTCTGCATCAGCGGCCAGCAATGCGGGGCTGCCAGTGGTTGCTGCCAGCAAGGTAAACGCAAGTATTGAAGTTTTCATGGTTGCTTTTCCTCCAGCAGTTTTAAATAATCCACCAGCTTGGAAACCTCCTTGTCCGGCAAATGCCGGTTGGGCATCAGGCTTTTGCTCTCCCATGCTTGCGGGCTGCGGATATAAGAGGTCATAAAGTTTGCCTGCAAGCGTTCGGCTGCCGTGTAAAGCTCGGGGCCGGAAACACCACCAAAACCTGGCCGATCACGATGGCATGAAGAACAGCCCTTGAACTTGCTAAAGTTCATAGCACCCATTCGTTTGGATATTTTTTTCGGCGTGTAACTTTCCTGTGCCAGCAAATCACTTTTTGCTGTCAACGTCATAAGATAAGTAGCGCTATCCTGTGCATCTTTTTTAGAGAGCTTCACGTGGACCGGATCAGGCAGGCTGCTCTCTTTGATGATATCGCCTTCATCTGTTACCTCAGTATGGTTGGCAAAAAACATTCCTCCGGGGCGAATTCGCTGAGGGTTTTGTAACCATTTGACCAGCCAGGACTCGCGATATTTATTACCGGCGTAATATAAGTCGGGGCCTTTTTTGGACATATAATTTTGCAGCGTGTCTTTTTCAGGTTGTGTTAATGCATGGCAGGATGCACAATTTTTTGAAACAAATTTTGCATCCGCCGCGGCCACGTAATCTGTAGCCAGCCCAAGCATCAAAGTGCCGGTTAACAGGCTAAGTGGGAGTGGCTTGTTAAAAATAGTCATTGACCTGTCCTCAATAAAATTAGCCATCCATGGCAATGGCTGATTAACGGGGAATCAAATTACCGTTACGACCCAGCTCTGGGTCTGCTTCGTCATGATTCATCAATACAGTGATCGCACCAGTCAGGGCATTCTTCATCTGATGGTCAACCAAGGCGTTATTGGTGGGACGATCCTTGGGGCTGATCAGATCGAAAGTCACGCCATGGGCAGGTGGTACATCGTAGGTTTGAATGCCATAAGAGACATTCTTGGGGTTACCGTTATCCCAGACCCGATCCCAAATGCCTGCGATAGGATGGAAGGCCACGCTGTCATTGATCTGTGCATTGACAAAGAAGATTCTCACCCGCTCCCCAGGCTTGGATTCCAGTGCCAGACTGGCATTGGAATCGTGCACGGGGTCATAGTGAAAAACCTTGCCGTTGATGAGATTGGCGACCTTGCCAATATTTTTGGTGATGTCACTGGGCTTGGTGCCATCTTTAAACAGGTCACCCTGCACAATCACATATTCGCGGTCAGGCTTTGGATAGGCTTCGCTGTAGCCCTCCTTGGGGTCAACGATGATGACGCCGTACATGCCGCGGGCGATATGCTCCGACATCGCCTCAGCCCCGCAGTGATAGATAAAGACGCCAGGGTAGTCCGCACTGAACTGGAAGTTTTTTGACTTGCCGGGTTTGACGGCGGCGAATTCATCCAGCACATCCACTCGGGCGGCATGAAAATCCATGGAGTGGCTCTGCTTGTTACCCTTTTGATTGACCAGGGTGAAATTAACCACATCCCCCTGAGTGACCCGCACCAGTGGGCCAGGGATTTCTCCCCCAAAGGTCCACATCTTCTGCTGCTTGCCTGCGTTATCAACCTCCAGGTTTTTCTCGATAACGGGAATTTCAACCTGGACGGTTCTGGCGATTACCGCCGCTGATGGCAGCAGGGTGGTCGCGGCCATGATTAAGGCAATCGTATTCGCTCTCATTTAACTTCTCCTATGCTTGGTCGTGTTTTAAGTGATTTGCGCCTGTCGCACTTCACTCATTCACCCGTATCATTTTTCGTGCCAGAAATTAATGTGTTGTTTTTAAAGAAGTTGTGGGCTATTGTTGTTGATATAACATCATCATGAATGTTGTCTTATTGATATCAGTGAGGTTAATGTGACAGCCAACCCCCGGTTTTGTAATGCGCTGATCTCCGTGGTTGCAGACCTTTCTAGCAAACTAACCACAGAGCAGAGATATCAGCGTTTGTTGAGCGCGTTTAGGCAGATTTTCCCTGTCGATGCGATCTCGTTGCTCAAGCTTGAGGGAAACAGCCTGATTCCCTTGGCAGTGGATGGGCTCTCAAATGACACTCTGGGGCGACGCTTTCTAGTGGAGGAACAACCGCGCCTGGAGAAAATTCTGCATTCACATACGCCGATACGTTTTGCTGCAGACTCGGATTTGCCCGATCCCTACGATGGCCTGGTGGAACCGGACGATACCCCGCTAAACGTGCATGACTGCATGGGTGCGTCACTTTACATCGACGATTTACCATGGGGGGTATTGACAATGGATGCTTTGCGCCCTGGCACCTTTGATGACATCAGTCCCATCGAGTTGCGCACCTTTATCAGCCTGAGCGAAGCCGCGGTAAAAGCAGCTGATCTGATATCCGCCTTGGAAACACGGGTAAAACAGGTGAATCAGGTAACCCGTACCCTGCTTGAGGAGACTGGCCAGATAGATATGGTGGGTATCAGCAAACAGATGCTTGAACTTAAACGGGAGATTGATGTAATTGCCCAGTCTGATCTTGCGGTACTGATACTCGGTGAAACGGGTGTTGGTAAAGAATTGGTGGCGCATAAAGTGCACGTATTGTCGGCCCGTGCGGAACAGGCCATGGTCTATATTAATTGTGCTGCACTACCGGAAAGTATCGCTGAGAGCGAATTGTTTGGTCATATTAAGGGGGCATTTTCCGGTGCGCTTGCCGACCGTATGGGTAAGTTTGAACTGGCTAACGGTGGTACTTTATTTCTTGATGAAATCGGTGAGCTGCCCTTATCGATCCAGGCCAAAATGTTACGTGTACTGCAAAATGGGGAAATCCAGCGGGTGGGTAGTGATCGCCATATCAAAGTCGATGTGCGCATTGTCGCTGCCACTAACCGTGACCTGAGACGGGAAGTCTCTGAGGGACGTTTTCGAGCCGATCTCTACCATCGTCTCACGGTTTACCCGGTACATGTGCCGCCGCTGCGTGAACGGGGCAAAGACATACTGTTACTCGCGGGGTTTTTCCTGGAAAAGAATCAATACCGACTAGGCGTTACAGGATTGCGACTCAGTAACGATGCCAAACAGGCATTATTGAAATATGACTGGCCCGGCAATATACGTGAGCTGGAACATCTGATAAGTCGTGCTGCACTCAAAGCGGTGACCGCCCAGGGCCGCCAGTCAAGGTTCGTTACAATCACCTCGTCGCACCTGGATATTTCCACGGTAGATCTGCCGCAAGACAATGAATTACCGAAAGACGGTTCCGTATCTATGCGAGCTAAAGTGGATTTGAAAGAAGCCGTCGAACACTTTCAGCGTGATCTCATTACGCAGCAGTTGGCTACGCATAACAACAATCTTGCGGCGACAGCAAAGAATCTTGGTTTGGACAGGAGTAACTTTTATCGCTTGATAAAACGGTTAGGCATTCATCCGGCCCAAGAGGGTTGATGGTGATTATCCACCGATCTTCGCCATGAAGCGAACGACCTGGGTAGGGCTTTCCTCAAAGTAGTGGCGTTCCGGCTTCAGTGCCAATGCGTCAATGAGACATTGCTTTAACATCTCGTCGCTGATGCCATCCCTGAGCTGTTGACGTAATTCGATCTTGTGCTCGTGACCCAGGCAAAGATAGAGGGCACCCGTCGCCGTCAGACGCACTCGATTGCAGGTTTCGCAGAAGTGCTGGGAGATCGGGGTGATGAAACCGATGCGCAGCCTTGTGCCCTTGACCTGGAAGTAACGGGCCGGGCCGCCACCGGGCATGACGCCGGGAATCAGATTAAACTTGCGCTTGAGTCTGTCCTCTATCTCCTGTAACGGGAGGTAGTGTTTGCTGGCATTGCGGCCTGCACTGCTGACCGGCATGGTTTCGATGAAGCGCAGGGTGAAGTCATGTTCAAGACAGAATGCAACCATGTCTTCAAACTCATCATCATTGATGTCCTTCATCGCCACCATG
>CAZTPE010000018.1:0-19029 GCA_964614545.1 uncultured Ectothiorhodospiraceae bacterium | reverse complement strand
TTGGTGGATGAGCCCTCGGTGGAAGACACCATCGCCATCCTGCGCGGGCTGAAAGAGAAATATGAGGTGCACCACGGCGTAGAGATCACTGATCCAGCCATTGTTGCCGCGGCGACCCTGTCGCACCGTTACATTACCGACCGCCAGCTGCCAGACAAGGCCATCGACCTCATCGACGAGGCCGCCAGCCGCATCCGCATGGAAATTGATTCCAAACCGGAAAGTATGGATAAGCTCGACCGGCGTCTGATCCAGCTCAAGATCGAGCGTGAGGTGCTGAAGAAAGAGAGTGACGAGGCCTCGAAGAAGCGCCTGTCGATACTGGAGGAAGAGATCGAGAAGCTGGAGCGGGAGTACGCCGATCTGGAAGAGATCTGGAAGGCCGAAAAGGCCGCCCTGCAGGGCACTCAACACATCAAGGAAGAACTGGAACGTGCACGTCTGGAACTGGAAACGGCGCAGCGTGCGGGTGATCTGGCGCGTGCCGGCGAGCTGCAGTATGGGCGCATCCCGGATCTCGAGAAATCGCTGGAAATGGCCGCACAGGCGGAACAGCAGGAAATGCAGCTGTTGCGCAACAAGGTTGCCGAAGAGGAGATCGCCGAGGTGGTGTCCAAGTGGACCGGCATTCCCGTGTCTAAGATGCTCGAGGGCGAACGCGAGAAGCTGCTGAAGATGGAAGACAATCTGAGCAAGCGTGTGGTGGGTCAGGACGAGGCGGTGAAGGCCGTGTCCGATGCCATTCGCCGTTCGCGCGCCGGGCTGTCGGACCCCAGCCGGCCCAATGGCTCGTTCCTGTTCCTCGGCCCCACCGGCGTGGGCAAGACCGAGCTGACCAAGGCGCTGGCGGAATTCCTCTTCGATACCGAGGACGCCATGGTGCGCATTGACATGTCCGAGTTCATGGAGAAGCACTCCGTGGCGCGGCTGATCGGTGCGCCTCCCGGCTACGTCGGTTACGAAGAGGGCGGTTATCTGACCGAGGCGGTGCGCCGCAAGCCCTATTCGGTGATCCTCCTCGACGAGGTGGAGAAGGCGCACCCGGACGTGTTCAACGTGTTGCTGCAGGTGCTCGACGACGGCCGCCTCACGGACGGCCAGGGTCGTACCGTGGACTTCCGCAACACGGTAATCGTGATGACCTCGAACCTCGGCTCACAGCTGATTCAGGAGATGGCAAGAATCGACGACTACGATGCCATGAAGACCGCGGTGCTCGAGGTGGTGGGCGACCACTTCCGTCCCGAGTTCATCAACCGCATCGATGAAGTCGTGGTGTTCCATCCTCTGGGCCGTGAGCAGATCCATGCCATCACCTCGATTCAGGTGGAATACCTGCGCCAGCGTCTGCAGGATCGTGACATGGATCTGGAGCTCACTGAGGCTGCGTTGGACAAGCTGGGCGAGGCAGGCTTCGACCCGGTGTATGGCGCGCGACCGCTGAAACGGGCCATCCAGCACGGGGTCGAAAACGGCCTTGCGCAGGAGATCCTGGCCGGTTACTTCGTACCGGGTGACGTTATCGTCGTCGATGTGGAAGGTGACGAACTGGTGTTCCGCAAGAAGGAGGGTGCGCGCGCCAGTGCCGCCTGATTTCAGTGCCATTCGACACTAACAAGGCCCCCTTGTGTGGGGCCTTATTTTTTTACGCGGTTAAGGAAGGCTCAGCTATGGCCGGTTTTGACATGAAAATCTGTCATGTGTAGGGTTGTAGCCATACCGGGGGAGACGGTAATGCCAGGCGGGCTGGGTTCTGCCGCCAGGTAAACATCACACCTAGATCCTGCAAGTGCTCGCACTCACTCAGCACTCGCACTGCGCAAGCACGACCACTCGCAGGATCTAGGTTAAATAAATAAAACGGTATAAATAACTTAGAAAATTAGAGAGGAGACAGACCGATGACGTTTATGACGGGGTTTATCGTTGTACTGATTGTAGGGGTTGGCATTAGCCTGATAACCATCAAGGATGTGATGGCCGAACGTAACAGCAAGTAGCATTTTTCAGGATGCATGAACCGCGGGCAGTGAGGGCTGTCCCGCGGTTTTTTTGTGTCTGGCGTTTGCCCGGCAGGGCGACGCATAGACGGGAATGTTCCCTCCCATGCGGTCATCGGTGTAGCTGGGCGGGGAAGGCCAACACGGTGGCCGCCGGGGCTGCATCCTGCGGGCGCCGGAGCGTGCCCGGGGTGGCCGATAATAGTTCATGCTGGCGCAGATTGAGCTGGTGGAGCGAATCCCACATCATGTTGGAGATGGCTAGACAGGAGGCCATGGGGCTACCCGCCAGTTTTCGGGTCTGGTCGATCTGCCACTGCAGACCCTGCAGGCGGCGGCGTTGTGGCTTTGGGGCTTGCTCGATCAGCTGTTCGATCTTCTCCCGGCGCAGGGCCTCGAAGGCCTCGGGATCATTTTTGGCCAGCTGTTTCCAGAAATCGAAATCCAGGCCGTCGGTACGGTGAGACTGCTTGTTCATGACTCCCTCCACCTTGTCGGTATTGCTTTAGGTCACATCTATTATGAGAAGTGCCCTATATCCACGGGTGGAGTGATTCGCCCCTGCGAAAAACTCCAGGAAGATGACCGGGATGGCTAAGAGGCTGTTGGATGCTCTGCTGCCCCCGGACATGATGTTATTTTCCTGGTTTTGCGGAGGGGTGTCAAAAAACCGACCACTCTGCGGCGGTCCATTTTTAACGTGTTGATTCAGAAGAGATTGTTTTCTGTGGGCTGGCCTCTTCGGCACCCTGCTGGCGCACCTTGGCGAGAAACTCGACGAAAAAGGCGGCAAAGATGCCGAGAAACAGGCCGAGGAACAGGCTGAGGACCAGAATGATCTTCTTACCGGGGCCGGTCGGTTTTAGGGACTGCAGGGGTGGGGACAGGGCACGTGTGGTCTGCAGGTTGGCGAGCCGGGTCTCCAGCTGCTGGATGGTCTGCTCCTGGCGGGCGACCTTGCGGTTGTGGTCGGCGAGCAGCTTACGCAGTTGCTCTTCCAGTTCACCTACCCGTGGAGCCTGGTACTTCTGTGCCCGCTGGTTATCGCGAACCAGCTTGTCCCGCTCCTGGCCGATCTTGCTGATGGCCTGGCGCTGGATGGTGTACTCACGCTGGTTGGCGGCGATTTGGTTTTCCAGTTGCTCGCGGGCATCTTGCTGTTTGATGAGCAGCCGTTCTTCCAGGGTGGCGAGTCGGCTGCGGTTCTGCTGTAGCTCATTGTCGATCATCAGCATGGTCATAGCCGATGCTTCGGAGTTGAGATTGGCAACGGCCTGGGTGCGCCGGCCGAGGGCATCGCTGATCTGTGCACGCAGGTCTTTGACCTGTTGTTTCAGCAGCTTATCGACCTCATCGAGGCGTTGGTAGCGGGCCTTGAGTAACTCTTCCTTGTCGCGCAAACCGGCAAGGGTCTTTTCGGCCTTAGCCCTGCGGGTTTCCAGATCCTTCTTTGGCAGGGCGAGGGTCAGGGGGTCTTTCAGCCGCTCCAGTTCCATGCGAGCCTTGAGAAGTTTACTTTCCAAGGCGCGTTTTTTGACTTCCAGGGTGCTGGGGTCGGTGAGGGCTGAAAGGGCCAGTTGGGCCTGGCCCAGCTGGGTCTTCATGTTGCTGCGGATCACAGCTGACACACGGCGGTGGTCGCCCTCCACCTTGTCGATGACCGTCTGCATGATGGTGAGGTAGGCAGGGCCGTCCTCTTCCGGTGCCTTGGCTTCGAGGACGATCAGCTCGCTGCCTTTGGGGATGCGAGCCTCAACCTTGTAGCCCTTCTCCGTCTCCCGTGCCTGTGAGAAGTCGTGCAGGGCCTGGGGGATGTAGCTTTCTTTGATCTTGGCCAGCACCGTCTCCGGGGGCTCGATGGGCAGGGCATCGGTGTTGGCCGAGGACTTGCTGCCGATCTCGATGGCCGTGGTGTAGGTGTATTTTGCGGGCATCAGCAGGGCCGTCAGCAGGCCGGCCAACAGGGCCAGGCCGAGGATGGCAAAGATGATCCCACGCCGCCGCGACAACACCATCCAGAGATCGATGAGGCTGATGCTGTCTTCTTCGTGCCAGGGTTCGGCGAGTACGACTTGGGGAACTTGCGGAGTACCGGGGGTGCTAGGTACGGCTTTTGTCATCTACTGCGTCCTTTGAGAGTGTTCTGGGCATCGGTGCTTAATCGCTCGTTGCCTTGCTTGCAAAGGACAACCAGCCTTTCCCTGTGCAAGTTGCCTTGCGATAACGCTTGTCAGGTTGCGCAGAGGCCACAAGCAATGATGGGAAGTGCCCTTAATGGCGCCTTCCCTGAATTCAGCTACAAGGATAAGGGTTGAGGGAGATGGAAACAATGCACCGAACCCGGGAATAAGTCTCAAATTATCGGCATCATCGGCGTTTGAGTACCGGGCCGAGGTAATGACCGGTGTGCGAGGCCGTCACCTCGACGACCTGCTCGGGGCTGCCGCTGGCGACGATGGTGCCGCCTTTTTCACCGCCCTCGGGACCGATGTCGATGATCCAGTCAGCGGTTTTGATGACGTCCAGATTGTGCTCGATGACGACGATGGTATTACCGTGGTCGCGCAGGCGGTTGAGCACCACCAGCAACTGCTCGATATCGTGGAAGTGCAGGCCGGTGGTGGGTTCGTCGAGAATGTACAGGGTGTTTCCGGTGTCGCGCTTGGACAGCTCGCGCGCCAGCTTGACGCGTTGCGCCTCACCGCCGGACAGGGTGGTGGCGTTCTGCCCCAGCTTGATGTAGCTGAGGCCCACATCCATCAGCGTTTGCAGCTTACGTGCTACCGGCGGTACGGCATCGAAGAAGCTGCGTGCGTCTTCGATGGTCATATCCAGTATTTCGTAAATATTCTGGCCCTTGTAGCGGACCTCCAGTGTTTCGCGGTTGTAGCGTTTGCCTTTGCAGACGTCGCAGGGGACGTAAATATCGGGCAGAAAGTGCATCTCTACCTTGATCACGCCGTCGCCACGGCAGGCCTCACAGCGGCCGCCTTTGACGTTAAAGCTGAAGCGTCCCGGTGTGTAACCGCGTGCGCGCGCCTCATGGGTACCGGCGAAGATCTCGCGGATGGGGGTGAACAGGCCAGCGTAGGTGGCGGGGTTGGAGCGCGGTGTGCGGCCGATGGGGCTCTGGTCGATGTCCACTACCTTGTCGAACTGCTCCAGCCCTTCGACCTTGTCGCAGGCGGCCGGGCTTTCCGGGTTTTTGTTGATCACCTGAGCGGCGTAGCGGTACAGGGTGTCGTTGATGAGGGTGGATTTTCCGGAGCCGGAGACGCCGGTAATGGCGGTCATCAGGCCCATGGGGATGTCCACATCCACCGATTTCAGGTTGTTGCCGCGTGCGCCACGGATGCGGATCTGCCGTTCGGGATCGGCTGCGGTGCGCTGTGCGGGTATCTCGATGGCGCGGCGGCCGGAGAGATAGGCGCCGGTCAGTGAAGCCTCGTTGGCGAGAATGTCCGCCGGTGTTCCCTGGGCGACGATTTCGCCACCATGCACACCGGCGCCGGGGCCGATGTCCAGTACATGGTCGGCGGCGCGGATGGCGTCCTCGTCGTGTTCGACCACGATCACCGTGTTGCCCATGTCGCGCAGGTAAGTGAGGGTGTTGAGCAGGCGCTGGTTGTCGCGCTGGTGCAGGCCGATGCTGGGCTCGTCGAGCACGTACATCACGCCCACCAGGCCGGCGCCGATCTGGCTGGCGAGGCGGATGCGCTGTGCCTCACCGCCGGACAGGGTGTCGGCGCTGCGATCCAGGGACAGATAATCGAGACCGACGTTGACCAGGAAATCCAGCCGCTGGCTGATCTCCTTGACGATCTTGGCAGCGATCTCGCCGCGGTGGCCAGCAATATCAAGCTGGGCGAAGAAGGCCTGGGCGCGATCCACCGGCAGGGCGGTGATCTCCGGCAGGTTGCGTTCGGCGACGAACACATGGCGCGAGGCCTGCGACAGGCGTGCGCCCAGGCAGTCGGGGCAGGTCTGGTTGTTGAGATACTTGGCCAGTTCTTCGCGCACCACGTTGGAATCGGTCTCGCGGTAGCGGCGTTCCATGTTGGGCAGGATGCCCTCGAAGGGGTGTTTGCGTACCTTGGTCTCGCTGCGGTCGCCATGATAGCGGAATTCGATCTCGGTGTTGCCGCTGCCGGTGAGGATCACCTGGCGAATGTTTTCCGGCAGTTGTTCGAAGGGGGTGTCGAGATCGAAGCCATAGTGCTTGGCCAGTGAGGTGATCAGCTGAAAATAGTAGGCGTTGCGGCGATCCCAGCCACGGATGGCGCCGGCAGGCAGGGACAGTTCCGGGTGACGCACCACGCGTTCGGGATCGAAGAACTGTTTCATGCCCAGGCCGTCGCAGCTGGAGCAGGCGCCAGCGGGATTGTTGAAGGAAAACATGCGTGGCTCCAGCTCCGACAGCGCATAACCACACACCGGACAGGCGAAACGGGCGGAGAACAGCAGCTCTTTCTGTTCTTCACTGACCGCGCCCTGGGTATCGCCCAACAAGGCCACGGCGGCGATGCCGTCACTCAGTGCCAGGGCGGTTTCGAAGGAATCGGCCAGACGTTGCTGCTGATCCGGCCTCACCTTGAGTCGGTCCACCACGACCTCGATGCTGTGTTTCTTGCGCAGATCCAGCTCCGGCACACCGTCCAGTTCGTACATCTCGCCATCCACCCGCACGCGCACGAAGCCTTGGGCACGCAGGTCTTTGAAAATATTGAGATGTTCGCCCTTGCGATCACGCACCACCGGTGCCAGCAGCATGATACGGGTGCCTTCGGGCAGGGCCAGCACTTGATCCACCATCTGACTGACGGTCTGCATCTCCAGGCTGGTGCCGTGTTCCGGACAGCGTGGGGTGCCGGCACGGGCATAAAGCAGGCGCAGATAGTCGTAGATCTCGGTAATGGTGCCGACGGTGGAGCGCGGGTTATGCGAGGTGGATTTCTGTTCGATGGAGATGGCCGGCGACAGACCCTCGATGTGGTCCACGTCCGGCTTTTCCATCATCGACAGGAACTGCCGCGCGTAGGCCGACAGCGATTCCACGTAGCGGCGTTGGCCCTCGGCGTAGATGGTGTCGAAGGCCAGTGAGGACTTGCCGGAGCCGGACAGGCCGGTGATGACAATCAGCTTGTCACGCGGCAGGTCGAGATCGATGTTTTTCAGATTGTGGGTGCGGGCACCCTGAATGCGGATAAATTCCATAGAGGCTAGGGCCTGTTAATGCTGATTGCGCCACCGCGACGGTGGCCATTTTTTTTGCAGGACAAGGCGCATCGAGCGCGATGTACTTGCCGTACATAAGTGAGATGCAACGCCGTTCTGCGGAAAAATGGCCCCGTCCCTCCGGGTTGCGCCCCAAAAAGTGTCATGCAGCGTTGCTCGTCGTTTATTTGGCCCCACCAAACTGCTCTCCTCGCGCCTTGCCTGACCCTTTTTGGGGCGGCAACGCGGCGGCGCAATCAGCGTTAACAGGCCCTGCGTCGGTACCGGGTAATAACAGAGTAATTTTCTGTGTCATGGCGAACCTGTTAATATACGCGGTTCTACCCTGTTGAATCAAAACGGCGTGTTGTTTTTCTTTCATTCCGCCCTGTTTGAAGTATCCGGGGGAGGGCAATAACAAAATATCCAGCGATAAAAAGGTCAAGTGTGAGTAGTCGATCCACCACCGAGAGCATCACCAGGAACAAAGGCGAGAACGAGGGAATGGTGCCGACCGAGCGCCGCGCGGTCTTTTCCCTGGCAAGCATCTATGCCCTACGCATGATGGGGCTTTTCATGATCCTGCCGGTATTCGCCCTGTATGGCGAAACGCTGGAAGGCTATACCCCGGTGCTGATCGGTATCGCCATCGGCATCTATGGCCTCACCCAGGCGATTCTGCAGATTCCCTTTGGCATGGCCTCGGATCGTTTTGGCCGCAAGCCGATCATTACCCTGGGGCTGCTTATCTTCGCCATCGGCTCGGTGGTGGCGGCGATGTCCGACAGCATGAGCGGCGTCATTATCGGCCGTGCCCTGCAGGGCGCGGGCGCCATTGCCGCGGCGGTGATGGCGCTCACCGCCGACCTCACCCGCGAGGAACACCGCCTTACCGCCATGGCCATCATCGGCATGAGTATCGGCGCCGCGTTTTCCGTCTCACTGGTGGCCGGGCCGATACTGAACAACTGGATCGGCGTCGATGGCATCTTCTGGCTGACCGGACTGCTGGCCCTGGTGGCGGTGGCTGTGCTGCATTTTATCGTGCCCAATCCCGTGCACACCCGCCTGCATCGTGATGCGCAGACCGTGCCCAGTCAGCTGAAAGACGTGGTCAAGGACGCTCAACTGCTGCGCCTGGATTTCGGCATCTTCGCCCTGCACATGATGCTCACCGCGACCTTCGTTGTCCTGCCGCTGGCGCTGCGTGATGCTGCGGGTCTGGATACCGACCACCACTGGTATGTCTACCTGCCGGTGATGTTGTTGTCCATGCTGCTGATGATTCCTTTTGTGATTATCGCGGAGAAAAAACGCCGCATAAAATCCATCTTTACCGCCTGTGTGCTGGCGCTGGGGCTGGCGGAAGTGATCTTCATGACCTTCAATGATTCCCTGTACGGCATCGTCGTCGGCCTGTTTGTCTTCTTCACGGCCTTTAACGCCCTGGAGGCCACCCTGCCGTCACTGATCGCCAAGGTGGTGTCGCCGAACAACAAAGGCACCGCCATGGGCGTATACTCCAGTTCGCAATTCATGGGCGCCTTTTTTGGGGGTGTGCTGGGCGGCTGGTTGTACAGCATCGGTGGTTTTGAGGCAGTATTCGGTTTCTGTGTCGCCGTGGCGGTGGTGTGGTTCTTTGTTGCCGCCACCATGCAGAGCCCGCGCTACCTCAGCAGTCACCTGGTACGGGTGGGCAAAATCGACGAAGAGCAGGCGCGCCACCTGGTGGGGGAGTTCACCAAGGTCACCGGTGTCGCTGAGGCGGTGGTGCTTCCCGAAGATGGTATCGCCTATCTGAAGGTGGATCTGCGCGCGCTGGATCGAGAAGCCCTGCGGGCCTTTGCGGAAAAGGATGAGTCCGTTGCAGAGGACGAAGAAAAGACTGAGGGCAAGTCGGCGACAGCGGGCTGAAAAATCTTTGATAACACGAATTCAGGCTAGGAGAGAACAATGGCACGAGGCATCAACAAGGTTATCCTGATCGGCAATCTGGGTCAGGATCCCGATGTAAAATACATGCCCAATGGTGGTGCGGTGGCCAATGTCACGGTGGCCACCAGCGAGAGCTGGAAGGACAAGAATACCGGTGAGATGCAGGAGCGCACCGAATGGCATCGTGTGGTGTTCTTCCGTCGTCTGGCGGAGATCGCCGGCGAATACCTGAAAAAGGGCTCCAAGGTCTACATCGAGGGCAAGCTGCAGACCCGCAAGTGGCAGGATCAGAGCGGCAACGACCGCTATACCACCGAGATCATCGCCAACGAGATGCAGATGCTGGACTCCCGTGGCGGCAGTGGTGGCGGTAATCAGTTTGGCGGGGGGCAGCAGAACCAGGGTCAGAACCCGAGCCAGGGGCAAGGCCAGAGCCAGCCTTCCGGCCAGTCCAGTAGTGGCGCGCCTGCCAGCGGTAGTTTCGACGATGGTGGCTTCGACGACGATATTCCGTTTTAGACAATTACATCATCAGCAAAAAAGGCCGGTTATTTCCGGCCTTTTTTGTGTCTGTCTATCTTGGCGGAGTACTAGTCACCGCTCTCACGCACCAGCGTGATATGGGCCCGCCGGTTACGGGCGCGGCCTTCATCGGTGGTGTTGGTGTAGATGGGCCTGCGTTCACCAAAAGAGCGCAGCTCGAATTTGTCGGCCGGTACGCCCACGGTCTGCAGGTAGTCGCGAATTCCCGAGCTGCGGCGCTGCCCCAGCTTGTCATTATCGCGGTATTGGCCGATGTCATCCGTGTGGCCCTCGATGATGATTTTTTTCACTGTCGGGTCAGTGCTCAGGTATTTGGCAATGGCATCCAGTTGCTTGCGGATTTTAGGGCTGAGCTTATCGTTACCGGCGGCAAAGCGCACCACGGTATCGCGGTAGTCAATAAAGTCGTACACCGGCAGCCGGCTCAGACAGGTAACGAATTCATCCATCGCCTGACGAAAATTGATCCCCGGCAGGGAGACCCTGATGTGATCTTGCCCCCCAAGCCCGGCAGGGTAAGTGAAGGAGACCTCCATGCCGTTTTGCAATGCCATCAGCAGTCGCCGTGTCAGGGATTCATCCAGCCGGAAGGGCGTATCGCCGGGTTGTATGCGGACCTCTCCCAGGTTTTGGCCCGTTGCCTGCGGGCGCCATTCCGGCGGCATGGCGCGCAGCCGGGCCCGCTTGGCATCGAGCCCGATATTCCATTTCGTCGTCATGCGGAAACCCAGTTCATGGCCCGCGGATTGTGCGAATGTGGCGCGTCCATAGAGGGGGATGTCGTGACTGAGGCTGCAGTGGAGGTTTTCCGTTGAGGGTTCTTGTTTTGTTGAAGGCCCTTGCCCAGCTGAGGGCTCTTGTCCCGCTGAAGGCTCTTGCCCCGCTGAAGGCTCCCATTTCGCCGCATTGAGCGGTGCCCGAAAGTGCTGGGTGCTGGCCAGCAGGGGTGGGGGGCATAACAGTAGCAATAGCAGGGCAAGGGCCAGTGTTCTGCACAAAGGGGCGGCGGGACTGCATCGGTGTTTCATGATGCAGAAAATGTCGGCACAAGATCTGCATTCTTTAAGCTGCCACGGACGGCTCAAGGGTTCGCCAGGCTTCAAGAATGTAGGTTGGTTTGCCGCTGTGGGGGGGTGATGTGAGCGCCACCAGGGTGGCGACGGAGGGAATGCTGTGTTCAAGCTGTTAAAAATTCTGCTGCCAGTACTGGCCGTATCGCTGTCGGGTGGGCTGGCGCAGGCGCAGACCGTGGAGGCCGAGGGCGCCGCGCGTATCGAGACCTCGGTGGCGCTGGCCAAGCGCATGGCCCTGCAGGACGCCATTCGTCAGGCATTGATGCAGGCCAATGCACAGATATCCATCACCACGGTGACGACCCGAACCGGTGTGGTGGCAGACAATATGCGTTTTTCCGCACAGGGGCGAGTGACCCAGGTGACGATTCTCCGTGAATGGACGGACGAAGATCATTATTACGTGAAGATCCGCGCCCAGGTGCCGGGTGATGCGCTGATACAGGCGCTGCTGAAGGCGGAGCAGGGCGGCAATGACAGCGCCGGACAGGCCGGCCCATACGCGAATGGCAATGCCGAAGCGGCAAATCGTTACCGCCGCAAGGTTGCCGTGAGCCAGTTCCACGTTCTCGACCGGACCCAGATTCACGATTTGCCGAAGATCGAAACGGAACTGGCACGCGAACTGGAACGACGCCTGATCAGTGATGGCCGGGTGCTGACGGTGAACGCCAGCCAGTACCTGCTGCCGCTGACCGAAGAGGGCGTCATCTCCCAGCGGCGTATTCTCGGCGCCCTGCCGCCGGCGCGTGAGCCACATCAGGTGGCCTCAGAGTTTGCCGAATCCCTGGGTGTACAGTTTGTGGTCACGGGGGTAATCCGCGACATGAGCGTGAGCAATCATTTTCTCGGCACCAAAATGCGCCATCTGGAACTGGACTTGTTTATTCACGACGGTATTTCCGGTGCCTCGGTGGCGCGTCACCGGGTCAGTGAAACGGTGGAAGAGCGTGTTCTGACTGACTTGCATCCTGCGGATACCGTGGTGATGAGTGAAAAATTCTTCGCTTCGCCTTTCGGCCGGAAGGTGGATCAGATGCTGGACAGGATGGTGGCGTTGATCGTCAGTGATGTCGGTTCGCAGCCCTTTACCGCACGAGTGATCCGCGCCGAGGGCAACAGGGTCTATTTTGATGCCGGCGGGCTGGCCAACATCCGTGTGGGCGATGTGCTGAATACCTATAAACTCAGCGAAGTGCCGGTAAAGGATTACCCGGGTCAGCGCGCGCTGGGCTATACAGAAAACCCGTCCACGAACCTTATTGTGACCCAGGTGCAGCGTCTGTTCTCAGTGGGAGAGCTGGCCGAGGACATCGCCCGTCTGGCGCCGGGTGACGTGATTCGCTTCGAGCCCTGATTGAGTTAGCACTCACTGATGGAAAGAATCTTGCCGGCGATCTCGTACTCGCCCTCGACGCCGTTGGGTATGCAGCGCAGTACCTCGATATCGGCATCGAAGGGTGATACCACGGAATACTCTGGCGTGATGTTAATACTCACCTGCGTGCCGGTGGCGATGGGCTGATCGGTGTGAAACAGCACTCCGGTGGCGCTGAGATTGACACAGATCCCGCGGCCCGCTTTTCCGGATTCTACGACGTGAAAATGCAGTGGATGGTCTGCGGCCATGCGGATGAAATCGCGTTTTTCGTCAAAATTGATCATTGAGTATCCTTCCTGAGTCTTTTGTTACCAGAACTGCAGGGGCTGTGCAAGGATCGCCGGCCGTGCACAGGGCAAAGTGGAAAAACGACGATAAGGGGAAGAAGGGGATGAATAATGGCGCTCCCTAGGGGATTCGAACCCCTGTTACCGGCGTGAGAGGCCAGTGTCCTAACCACTAGACGAAGGGAGCGGCAAGCGTTTCGTGCAACACGGGAAATTACGCATGAATAAGGTGTGTTGCGCGAAAAGGGTGGTATTATACGCGCCCTTACTGATTGCTCAAGCCGTTTTCTGCGTAACGGACAACACGCCTTAAATTACACAATAAAAATTGAAAACTGATTATCAAAACGGGACGCCCAGAATAGTCCCCCGCCCCGAACATATCATTACTCGCGCCAATATCGCCGAGACAGCGCTAAAGGTTCTTTACCGTCTCAAGGCCGCTGGCTTTGAGAGCTATCTCGTGGGTGGAGGCGTGCGCGACCTACTGCTTGGCCGTGAGCCCAAGGACTTCGACATTGCGACCGATGCACATCCGGACGAGGTTCGCGCCTTGTTCCGCAATTGCCGCCTCATCGGCCGCCGCTTTCGCCTCGCGCATGTGCACTTTGGTCGCGAGATCATCGAGGTGGCGACCTTTCGGGGCAGCCATGATGGTGGTGGCGAGGGTGCTGCCGAGGACGGCATGATCCTGCGCGACAATGTCTACGGCACCCTGGAAGAGGATGCCTGGCGGCGCGACTTCACCATCAACTCCCTCTATTACGACATCCGCGACTTTTCCGTGGTGGATTTCACCGGCGGGCTGGAAGATCTCGAGGCCGGCTTGTTGCGTGTCATCGGCGATGCTGAGCAGCGCTACCGTGAAGACCCGGTGCGTATGCTGCGGGCGATACGCTTTGCCGCCAAACTGGGTTTCCGTATCCACCCGGGCAGTGAGGCGCCCATCGTCGAACTGGGGGAAACGCTGGAGGCGGTGCCGTCGGCGCGCCTGTACGAGGAAATGCTCAAGCTGTTTCTCTCCGGGCACGGCGTGGCCAGCTTCGAGCTGTTGCGTCACTATGACTTGTTCCGCCATCTGTTCCCTATGACCGAGGCCTGTCTGGCGCAGGAGGAGAATGGCTTTCCGCACCAGATGGTGCTGCGTGGCCTGGAAAACACCGACGCCCGCGTCGCCGAGGGCAAGCCGGTAACGCCGGCCTTCCTGTTTGCCGTGCTGCTGTGGGAACCGGTGCGCGCCCGTGCTGAGGCCTTGCAGGCCGAGGGCATGAGCGAGATCCAGGCCCTGCAGTCGGCCAGCGAAACGGTCATTGCCCAGTCCATCCGCCACGTCGCCCTGCCCAAACGCTTCAGTCTGCAGACCCGCGAGATCTGGGTGATGCAGGCGCGCCTGCCACGCCGCAACGGCAAACGTGCCGCGCGTCTGCTGGAGATGCCACGCTTTCGCGCCGCCTACGACTTCCTGCTGCTGCGTGCTGAAAGTGGAGACGAGGAACTGCAGGAGCTGGCACAGTGGTGGACGGATTTTCAGGCCGTCGACGAGGAGTCACGTGCCGCCCTGAGCCGCAATGCACCTGCCGGCAGTGGCGACGGCAGTGGCAAAAAACGCCGCCGTCAGCGTCGGCGCAAGAAGCCTGCCAGCCCGGAGTAGGCTGGTGGTCCATCATGAAGGACCACTCGTGGTAACGGCGTACATCGGCCTCGGCAGCAATCTGGCCGATCCGCCGGCCCAGTTGCAGCGTGCCTTCACTGAATTGTCGCAGCTGCCGCAAGGCCGGCTGCTGGCGCAGTCTTCTCTGTATCGCAGCGCGCCCATGGGGCCGCAGGATCAGCCCGATTACCTCAATGCGGTGGTGGCACTGGAAACGACGCTGCCGCCATTGGCCCTGCTGGCCGAATTACAGACCGTGGAGGCTGCCCACCAGCGCGTGCGCGGTGAACGCTGGGGGCCGCGTACGCTGGATCTCGACTTGCTGCTGTACGCCGATCAGACCATCGACCTGCCCGTGCTGACGGTGCCCCACCCGGGACTGTATGAACGCAACTTCGTCCTGTATCCTCTGGCCGAGATAGCACCCGGGCTGGATATTCCCGGTTTCGGCGTGCTGGGCGAGCTGTTGGCCCGATGCGAGCGCGGGCCACTGGTTGTTATCGAAAAAACCAGTCGGGCTGTATTTGACTGAACCGGATTTGCTTACCATGAACACCGCGGACATTCCCCGCCATATCGTCATCGAAGGTCCCATCGGGGTCGGCAAAACCAGCCTCGCCCGGCGTCTCGCCGAGGATTATGAAGGCGAGCTGCTGCTGGAGGGTGCGGAGGAAAATCCCTTCCTCGAACGTTTTTATAAGAACCCGCGCCATGCGGCCCTGCCGACACAGTTGTTCTTCCTCTTTCAGCGTGCCCAGCAGATGCAGGCGCTGCGTCAGAATGACCTTTTCGCCCCCGTGCGCGTGGCCGACTTCCTGCTCGAAAAAGACCGCCTGTTCGCGCAGCTGAACCTGGACGACGACGAGCTGCGCCTCTATGAACAGGTCTACGCCAGCCTTACCCTCGATGCCCCGTGCCCGGATCTGGTGATCTACCTGCAGGCGCCGGTGGAGGTGTTGCTGGATCGGGTGCAGAAGCGCGGTCGTGCCTTCGAGCGTTTCATCGAGAGCAATTATCTGCAACGTCTGGTGGAGGCCTATACGCGCTTTTTCCACTACTACAGCGATAGCCCGCTGCTGATTGTCAACGCCGCTGAAATTGACCTGGTCAACAACACGGGTGACTATCAACGTTTGGTGGAGCGTCTGGGCCAGGTGCGCAGCGGCCGCCACTACTTCAACCCCGGTTCCTTTGAGTTCTGAGGAGTTCTGAGCATGAATCGCATCACCACGACGCGGCTGAAAAAGATGAAACAGGAGGGCGAGAAAATCGCCTGCCTGACGGCCTATGACGCCAGCTTCGCGCACATTCTTGATGCCGCCGGGGTGGAGATCCTGCTGGTGGGCGATTCACTGGGGATGGTGATCCAGGGTCAGGAAACCACCTTGCCGGTGAGCCTCGACGAGATGATCTACCATACCCGCGCGGTGCGCACCGGCAGTGAAAAGGCCCTGCTGATGGTGGACATGCCCTTCATGGCCGATGCCACGCCCGAGCAAGCCCTGCACAGCGCCGGCCGCCTGATGAAGGAAGGCGGTGCGCAGATGGTCAAACTGGAGGGTGGCGGCAACATGCTGGAAACGGTGCAGGCCCTGGCCGTGCGCGGTATTCCGGTGTGTTCACACCTGGGCCTGTTGCCGCAGTCGGTGCACAAGCAGGGCGGCTACCGGGTGCAGGGCCGCGACGAGGCCAGCGCGCTGGACATGATCGGCGACGCCCGCGCCATGCAGGTCGCCGGTGCCGATATGCTGTTGCTGGAATGCGTGCCCGCGACATTGGCCGCGGAGATCACCCGCGCCGTGGAGATCCCGGTGATCGGCATCGGCGCCGGGCCGGACGTGGATGCGCAGGTGCTGGTGCTGTACGACATGCTGGGCATCACGCCGGGTAAGCGGCCCAGTTTCAGCCATGATTTTCTCGCCGATAGCGGCGATATTTCCGCCGCCGTGGCCGCCTATGTGCAGGCCGTCAAGACCGGCCGTTTTCCCACCGCCGTGCACAGTTTTTGACGAGCGTGTAGAAAGGCCTTGTGTCGACTTGTCCGCCAATGAACGCGAATACACGCAAATAAAGCGAAATACGTCATTCTGGATATTGCGCAGCGGGGATCCGGAATCCAGTGGATTTGCAAGGGCTGGCGTTTCAACGCAAAGGACGCAAAGGCGCAGAGGGCACAAAGTTTCTTTTATTGTCATTCGCGTTAATTTGCGTTCATTCGCGGAGTCATCGGCTAAAAGTTTTTTTAACGCCTTTCTCTGCGACCTTTGCGTTGAAATCACCCAGTCCCGAAACATCCACCAACACAGCCCGAAGCAGAATTTGCGTGTATTCGCGTTCATTGGCGGACAGAGTATGAAAAGGGCCCGAAAACGAAACACGATGAAACACCAACCATGCAGACCCTGACCACCCTTGCCGAACTGCGCCGGCAGGTCGGCGCCTGGCGCCGGGCCGGCGAGCGTATCGCCCTGGTGCCTACCATGGGCAACCTGCATACCGGCCACCTGCAGTTGGTCGAGGTGGCAAAACAATACGCTGATCGTGTACTGGTCAGCATCTTCGTCAATCCCCTGCAGTTTGCAGACGCCAGCGGCGGTGACTTCGAGCGCTATCCGCGCACCTTCGAGGCCGACCGGCAGAAACTGGTGGAGAGCGGCGCGGACCTGCTGTTTTTCCCCTCACAGGAAGAGATGTACCCGGCGGGTGTTGAGAATGTGACGCGGGTGGAGGTGCCGGGCATCTCCAACATCCTCTGCGGCGAGTTCCGCCCTGGGCACTTCGTCGGCGTGGCCACTGTAGTGGCCAAGTTCTTTAACATGGTGCAACCGGACGTGGCGGTGTTTGGCGAAAAGGACTACCAGCAGTTGCTGGTGATCCGCCGTGTTACCGCCGAGCTGTGCTTTCCCGTCGAGATCATCGGCGTTCCCACTGTGCGCGAGGCCAATGGTCTGGCCATGAGCTCGCGCAATCAGTACCTTAGCGCGGAAGAAAGGCAACGGGCGGCCTCCTTGTACCGGACATTGCAGGCCGCCAAAGAGCGGCTGATATCCGGCGAGGGAGACATTGCCGTCATCGAATCGGCAGCCGAAGACAGCCTGAAGACAGCCGGCTTTCGTCCGGAATATTTCACCGTACGCCGTGCCCATGATCTACAACCCGCCACGGCGGATGACACGGCGCTGGTCATCCTCGCCGCCGCCTGGCTGGGCGAGGCGCGCCTGATCGACAATATCCAGTTACAACGCTAGGGGGCTGTCAAAATGACTGTTAACACCCCCTATCATTCGGCGCGTAGGAGCGGCCCCTCAGGCCGCGAAGCAATGGTGGAAAATCTATCGCGGCCTGAGGGGCCGCTCCAAGGCCGATATAGAGACCGGCTCTTTTGCCTTTGACCTCAAATGTTCATTTTTCCTGCTGTCTGCCGTAGGTGGCACAAGCCAGGGTGAACAGGGTGTGGCACATGCGGTTGTAGGAACGCAACGTGGTGTAGATGGCGGCCAGGAACAGTGCTATGGACACCAGTATGGCGATCCATTCCGAACCATGCAGGCCAAACACCAGAATCTCGACACTCAGCACCCAAAAGGTAATGCCAATGGCGCGTGCCGTGCGCCACAGGTGCACATGATCGCTGAGGACTTCCGGTGAGCCGTTGTTGCCGAAGACGTGGATATAGGAAAACAGAAAAGACTGCACCCTCGTACAACTGCCGGTGAGTAGCAGGCGTTTGAGACCCTGCCGGGCGGAAACGAAGATGTTGGCACCGAATTCTTTGCGCAGTCTGAGGTAGTCGTCACGCACAGCGTCGGGACATTCGTCGATCATCTTGTCCAGCCAGCCGTGGTTTGTTTTCAGGTGACGATTGAGGTAGATGTCCTCGAACAGGAAAAAATAGGAGCCTAGCAGGTTCAGTATCAGTCCGGTGACGAAGATACCGATGAGGCCAAAGGCCGTGAGCAGTGATCCGGCGACGTCCTTGAAAGTCTGCGGCAGGGCCTCGGTGAGGGCTTGGTAGTGATTGAGTGATGCGATCCAACCCGGTGCGAGTTCTTGCAACTCTGTATCGTGCACAAGGGCGAAATAGATGATCTGCGCAATCCAGAAAAATGCGCCCGTCATGCCGAATTCGCTGAAGCGGGAACTGATGTTCATGCCGTGCTCCGCAAGCAGGGAGAATTAACGGAAGAAAAATCCGTATATGCCGCCGACCACAAAGCCAATGGCGGTGCCAGGACCCGGCCAGACCGAACCGATGGCCGCACCGGCCGCCGCAGCGACGGCGGCCTTTTCCAGTGGGCTGCTCTCGATTTCTTCAAGCACGCTGTCCTGGCTTGTGGCGGCAAGCCCGATTTCTGCCACCACGTTCTCTTCTGCGGGTTTTGTCGGTCCAGCATGGCTGATCAGAGGCGTCGCGACGCTGAGCAGTACCGCCAAAACAATGACTTTCCTGTTCATTGTGTATTTCCTTGAGAATGCGATTAGATACCAGAGCTACTAAGGCTGCGCAGAATTGTTACTGCCCCCCCTCCGGTAATACCCTGAGTCTAGCAAATTTCCGGCATCCCAATGAGATGAAAAAATACCATTGCTGCCGGTATTGCTGGCTGGAAAAAAATGTAACGAATATGCCGTACAGGTGACAATGTGTCATTGCGGTATTTTTCAGTCTGCGGATGGATGTGTGGCCTTGCCCATTGACTTAGGGTGATAGCCTTTTCCATGCAAACGATCACCAAGGAGATGTCATGAAAAGATTAACGATGAGTGCCTTTTTTCTATTGGCCATGTTGCTGATGAGCAACAGCTGGGCCGGACAGACTCTGCCTATGGTGCAGGTAGCCGAGGCCAATCCCTGCGCCATGAAATCCGGCAACCCCTGCGCCATGAAATCCGACAACCCCTGCGGCATGAAGCACAAAAATGCCTGTGACATGAAGATGCACAA
>CAZTPE010000017.1:0-19924 GCA_964614545.1 uncultured Ectothiorhodospiraceae bacterium | reverse complement strand
AGGGACGCAGGCGCACCACGGCGGAATTCACCTTGGGCGGCGGATTGAAGGCGCCGGGGGGCACGTCGAACAGGGAGTCCACCGCGCAGTGGTATTGCATTATCACGCTGAGGCGGCCGTAGTCCTTGCCGCCCGGTGTCGCGGCCAGCCGATCCACCACTTCTTTCTGCAGCATGAAGTGCATGTCACGGATAACGGCACGACTCTTCAGTAGATGAAACATCAGCGGGGTAGAGATGTTATAGGGCAGGTTGCCGATGATACGCAACGGCCGGCCATCGGCGGCGAGGCTGGCAAAATCGAATTTCAGCGCATCTGCACTGTAAATCTTCAACTGGCCCAGGGCGCCACAACGCTGCGCCAGTTTGGGGACCAGGTCACGATCCAGCTCCACCGCGTCCATCGCCTCCACCTGCGGCAGCAGCGCCTCGGTCAGCGCACCCAGACCGGGGCCAATCTCGACCAAGTGGTCATCGGGCCGTGGGGCAATGGCGTAGGCAATCTTCGCCACCACATTCGGATCCTGGAGAAAATTCTGTCCAAAGCGCTTGCGTGGACGGTGGTCACTCATGGATTTGCTTGCCTCTTGATTGCCATCTCGGCGGCCAGTTTCACGGCCAGGTTCAGGCTGTCTATGCGGGCCCGGCCCGTGCCGGCCAGTTCCAACGCGGTGCCATGATCGACGGAGGTGCGGATTAGCGGCAGGCCGAGGGTGATGTTCACGGCGCGGCCAAATCCCCGATGTTTGAGCACCGGCAGGCCCTGATCATGATACATGGCCAACACCGCATCGGCTCGCGCCAGTCTGTCCGGGGTAAACAGGGTGTCCGCCGGCAGCGGACCCTCCAGTTGCCAGCCGCGTCGGCGCCGTTCCTCCAGCACCGGGGTGATCACCTCGATTTCCTCGCGGCCCAGATGACCGTCTTCACCGGCGTGGGGATTGAGTCCACAGACCAGTATACGCGGCTGTTCGATGCCAAAGTCTTTCTGCAGATCGGCGTGCAGGATGTCGAGGGTCTCGCGTAGGCGCTCACGGGTGATGGCAGCCGGCACCTCGGCCAGTGGCAGGTGAGTCGTGACCAAGGCCACCCGTAGGCCCTCGGTGGCCAGCATCATCACGGGTAAACCACCACCGCTGCGTTCAGCGAGATATTCGGTGTGGCCGTAAAAGGTCTTGCTGGCCGCGGCATCTGTAGATTGCAGATAGTCATTGATCACGCCCTTGTGAATAGGGCCGGTGACCAGGGCATCGAAACGCCCTTTGATGCAGCCATCCACCGCTGCATCCAGCGTCGCCAGCACATAGGCACCGTTGGTGGTACACAATTGCCCCGGGGTGACGGGCGCCGCCAGCGGTACCGGCAGCACGCTCAACACCCCGGCGTGCTGCGGCCGGGCGGGCGCCAGTGGGTCGAAAGGCTCGATCTGCAGGGGCAGGCCCATGCAGCGCGCAGTCTCGCTCAGCCACTGCGGATCGGCCACCGCGACGATCTGCGCCGGCAGATCCTGCTGGGCCAGCTGCACGCAAAGTTCAGGGCCGATGCCCGCAGGTTCGCCGGGGGTGAGGGCCAGGGTTGGGACGAAAGTAGTCATGGGCGGATACTACGGCCTGAGCTTGAACAGCTGCTGAAGTGTGTGAATGCTGGTTTGCCACAGAGGCACAGAGAGAACGGAGAAAACCAATAATTGTTTGTCTTTCCGGGCGAAGCGCAGCGTAGACCCGAAATCCAGCGATTCGAACACAGCCCGTCTCTGGATTCCGGCTTACGCCGGAATAACGAAACTCATTAAAAGGTTTTTCTCTGTGCCCTTCGTGCCTCTGTGGCTAACAAACGCTGTTACAAACGAAGCTCCACATAGGCCTCGTCACGCAGACGCCGCAGCCAGGCCTGCATGGCCGGCTCCAGTTTGCTGGCACGGATGGCCTCACGGGCCTTGTTGCGCTGCATGTCTTCGGTGCGATCCTGTTCGCGACGTCCCAGTACCTCAATAAGGTGCCAACCGAACTGGGTTTGCACCGGCTCGCTGATTTGTCCCACCGGCAGGGCGTCCATGGCCTTTTCAAACGGCGCGACCATGGTGCCGGGGTTGGCCCAGCCGAGGTCGCCGCCCTGCGAGCCGGAACCCGGGTCATCGGAGTTGGCACGCGCCAGGTCGGCAAAGTCCTCGCCAGATTCGATACGCAGTTTCAGGTCTTCGATGCGCTGGCGGACTCGGTCACTGCGGGTCGGGTCATCGACTCGAATCAGGATGTGACGCACATGGGTCTGGGTCACCAGCAGCTGTGGCTGGTTGCTACGCCTGTCCAGCAGCGTGATGATGTGAAAACCGCTGGGGCTGCGGATGGCATCGCTGATGGCGCCTACCTCGCGGCCGATGACCCAGTCGGCAAACAGGGTGGGCAGGGCCGAGGCCTCACGCCAGCCCAGACTCCCACCCTCCAGGGCCTGGCGACCATCGGAAACGGCCACGGCCGTTTCGGCAAAATCGACCCCGGCGTGCAATTCGTCAACGACCTTGTTGGCCTTTTCGCGCGCACTGGCGATGGCCTCCGGGCTGGCGGCCTCGGGCACGCTGATGAGGATATGCCCCAGCTGGTATTCGTACTGGGTGCCGGTCTGCAGGGCGCGATTGGCGAGAAAGGCATCGACCTCCTGCGAGGTGATGTTGATACGGTCATTGACCTGGCGTTTCTGCAGGCGATTGATGGTGATTTCATCACGCATATTTTCACGGAAGCGCTGGTACTGCATGCCCTCTCTTTCGAGCACATCGCGGAACTCCAGCAGTGTCAGGTTGTTCTGCCGGGCGATGCTTTCCAGGGTGCGATTGAGGGTTTCGTCATCAACACTGATGTGCGCCTTTTTCGCCAGCTGCAGCTGGATGTGGCGCAACACCATACGGTCGAGGACCTGCTGCTTCAGGACATCATCCGGAGGTATGCGGGTATTCTGTGCGCGCAGCTGGCTCTTGATCATCGCCACCTCGCTGGCCAGTTCCTGCTCGGTGATAACATCATCATTGACGATGGCGACCACCCGATCCAGCAATTCCCCAGTACCCGGACTTGTGGCGCCTTGCGCAGCCGTATCATCCGCCGCCAATGCGGGGGACAGGGGTAATGCCATCAGCAGGGCGAACCCGGCCAGGGAGGGGAAGACAACTTTTTTCAACACGATGGATTCCAGAAATTATTTGCGATATTTTCAATCAGCAGGCAGCCGGGTAGCACCTGCCATCACCTGGCCGGCATCAGCGCCTTAGGATATCACGCCCCAGCAGGCTTTCGACATCCCGCCCCACGCTGGACAGGCCCTTCAGCTCCAGCTGGAACCAAAGGGTATCGCTCAACGCCTCTTCTCTGACATTGACCCGGTAACGGCGTTTCAAGACACGGAAAATCCAGCAGCAACTCTCATATTCAAAACCGGCCACGCTCTCCAGCAGCACAGAATCCTGCAGCGAATATCGATGCCGGCCCAGCACGCTGAGACCTTTCCAAAGTGGCCACATCAGGGAGATATCGGACTGTTCGAGCCGATCACGCTCAAAGCGGTAGCCCAGGTTCAGGGCACTGCGCGAGCCCGGGTGATAGCGCACGCTGGCATTGCCACGCGCCGTCTCGCTTTCCAGCGCATCCCATTCCAGGTTCAGGCGACTGCTGACTGACGCTGTCCAGTGAGTACTCACTTCGCCCAGCCAGTTTGAGGCCATCTGTGTTTCCACGGCCCTGCCGGGCAGGGTGACCTCACGGTCACTGAAGTAGAAGATACGACCCAGCGAGGCACTGGCAAGTTCCCGCCCGCCCTCATCCAGGAAGCGGCTGGTCAGTACCGCGCTCAGCTGGTTGGCGTCATTCACGCGATCGGCGCCGTTGAAACGGTTATCACGAAACATCTGGCCGATGCTGAGCAGCGGCTGGCTGCTGTCAAACACCCGCGACACACCATTTTCATCGACGATCAGCTCGGACTGATCCACATAGGGCACATAAAGATAGAACAGGCGTGGTTCCAGGGTCTGCAGGGTGGCGCGGCCATCCCCACCCAGATTGCGCTCGAAAAACAGACCGGAATCCAAACTGAACAGAGGCAGGTTGCGCACCGGGCTTGCGTCGCTGCCCGGCGCGGTGCGCTGCAGGGAATAGCGGGTGTGGCGAAAACCCAGCCGCGGCGTCAGGAAGGCCGCAGCCGATTCCATGGGCAGGGAAATCGATGGCTGGATGTCGATGCGGTTGCCGATGACACCGCCCTCACGGTCGAAACGCACCAGTTCGGCGCGGGCGTCCAGGTCCAGACCGCCGGCGATGCGCAGGGTCGACATGTCCAGCTTGATTTGTGGCAGGCGGGCGTAGGGACGCGAGGTGGGCGACTGCAATTTATCCAATGTCTGATACTTCTGCACCATCACGGCGGCACCCCAATGGGTATTGCGATAACTCACATCGGCACGGCTTTCCAGGTGGGTGATACTGGTGACATTGAGCTGGCTGCCAAAGTCATTGAGGTATTCGCCATCCGACACCTCCTGATAGCGCAGGCTGGTGCGCCAGCCGGGTGCGGGATCACCGAGGTGGTTAAAGCTGATGGCGCTGCGATCCTCGCCGAAGACTTTATCCCCGGGCAGATAGGCCAGCGTGATGTCGCCACGGCTACGGGCATTGAGATAGCGGAATTCACCGTCCCACAGAACGCCACGATTGCTCATGTATTTGGGTGTCAGGGTGGCATCCTTATCCGGGGCGATGTTGAGATACCAGGGCAGGCTGAACTCGGTGCCGGAGCGCGATGATTCGCCAATGGTGGGGATCAAAAAACCCGTCTTGCGCCCCGCCAGCGGAAAGCTCAGGTAAGGGCTGTAAAATACCGGCACACCCAACAGTTCCAGCCGTGCGTGATGGGCGATTCCCACGTTCTCGGCCTGATCCAACTGCAGGCGGGCAGCCTTCAGGCGCCAGAATTCATTGCCCTTGTCACAGGTGGTGAACAGCGTGCTTTGCAGACGCATCTGCTCAGGGCCTTCGATAAACAACGTCTCGGCCCGGCCACGCAGGTGTTTGTCCAGCAGCCAGAAACTTGCCCCGCTGATCTCGCCCGTCTCGCTCCCCAGGGCCATATCGGCCTGACTGCCGAACAGGAGTCGATCGCCGTTACGGTAACGTACCTTTCCTTGCGCCTGCGCAGTCTCGCCTTCGGCATCGTATGTGATCTGTTCAGCAAACAGATTCTGCGCACCACGCTGTCCCAGCACATTCCCCCAAAGGCGATAACGGCTGCCCTCGGCCTCGGCAAAGTCGGCGCTGAAGTGCATATTGTCATCCGCCGGAGCCCGCGGTGGCTCGGCAAAGCGGGGCGTCGGAAGACAGTAACGCCACTTTCCCGCCTCGCCGGCCGCCATAGAGGGAGGAGACAGGCCCGGCAACAGATTCGCCGCCACCAGCAGGAAAGCGGCGATGGACCGGTATTTCGTTCGACGGCGGGAATTCACGCGCGGGACAACCCGCAAGACACGCAATATTCGGCACCGGAAATCATGCCGCGTATGTTAACCCGGATGTGGGGGAAAGAGGACTGGCTAGAGGCTGGAGGCTGGAGGCTGGAGGCTGGAGGCTGGAGGCTGGAGGCTAGAGGCTAGAGGCTAGAAGAGCCTGGCAGGTTTCCGACGATCTACAACCCATCCACCCCTCAAGCCTCGGGCCTGCAGCCTCAGGCCTCTATTTGAATACCCGTACAATGGACTGCCCGACGTCTTTTCTGGTAACGGTCGTCTGCAGCCGGCCAAATTCCGGATCGGAAAAGCACAGTGGCGTATCCTTCCAGGCCTGTGGCGACAGGTAAATGCCCATTTCTTTTTTCGGACTGAAGCCAAACTTGTAGTCTTCCGGCATCAGTAGTTCCTGGCCCGTGTCGCAGTCACCGCGACGAATCGCCAGCCGTTTCATCACGTCGCTGTGCAGAGGATGACCCTGGTTGTCCTGAAAGCGCATGTGCACCAGCTGGTAGTGCGACATTTTCTGCGCCGACATCACCATCACCAGCCGCTCACTGCCGGCTTGCGCGGACGATAGGAACGCCATGGCGGCAAGTGTCAGGGCAAGACCGGACACGCTGTGGACTCTTTTCATCATTCACCTCCCTGCCAATACTTTGCATCAGTTATCGGAAAATCCAGCATTAATCCCGTAAGGATTAAGCAAGAATATGACGGTCACCATGACATAGATCAAGTCAGTACATTATTTTCCAATGCAGAAGCTGGAGAAAATCTCCCCCAGCAGGTCATCAGCACTGAATTTACCGGTGATTTCACCCAGGGCTTGCTGTGCCTGTCGCAGCTCTTCGGCCAGCAGCTCACCGGCCGCTGCCTCGTGCAGCTGGGTACTACCGCGTGACAGGTGTTCGCTGGCGCGCGCCAGGGCATCGAGATGACGGCGGCGGGCCATGAACTGGCCCTCGCCACCAGGCTGGTAGCCAGCACAGGCCTTGAGATGCCGGCGCAGCTCGTCGAGTCCGGCGCCGCTGCGGGCCGACAGCCACAGTTCAATACCCTGTGCCGTTTCGCGTCGGTGGGGCAGCTCGCCACTGAGATCGATCTTGGTCCACAGACGGGTCAACGGCGGGCCGGCGGCGGTCAGGCGGGCATACAGTTCACGGTCGTCGTCATTGCCGTCGGCGGTATGCAGCAGCAGGATGTGATCGGCGGATTCAATCTCCGCCCAGGCACGCCGCACGCCTTCCTGTTCCACGGCGTCGGCGGATTCGCGCAGGCCGGCGGTATCGATGATGTGCAGGGGCAGGCCGTCGATGGCGATGTGTTCGCGCAATACGTCGCGGGTGGTGCCGGGAATCTCCGTGACAATGGCGCTTTCGCGCCCGGAGAGGGCGTTCAGCAGGGTGGACTTGCCGGCATTGGGACGGCCGGCGATGACCACGCGGATGCCTTCACGCAGTAGATTGCCCTGACGGGCCTGGGCCTGGGTCTCATTGAGGCGTTGCTGCACCGCAGCCAGTCGTGCGGCCACGGCGCCATCGCCAAGAAAATCAATCTCTTCCTCGGGGAAGTCGATGGCGGATTCCACGTACACGCGCAGTTCGGTGAGCGCCTCGACCAACTCGTGCACCCGCTGCGAAAACGCACCCTGCAGGGAACGCACCGCCAGCCGCGCGGCCTGCACGGAGGCACTGTCGATGAGATCCGCCACCGCCTCGGCCTGGGCCAGATCCATCTTGTCGTTGAGATAGGCGCGCTCAGAGAATTCACCCGGACGGGCGGCGCGCGCACCCAGCGCCAGACAACGGCCGAGCAGCAGATCCATCACCACCGGGCCGCCATGGCCGTGCAGTTCCAGCACGTCTTCACCGGTAAAAGAATGGGGGTTGGGGAAATACAGGGCGAGTCCGGTGTCCAGCACCGTGCCGTCGGTATCGCGAAAGGGCAGATATTCAGCCATCCGCGGCAGCGGCAGATGGCCCAGCAGAGCCTCGGCGATCTTTGCCACGGTTGGGCCGGAGACCCGCACGATGCCCACGCCCCCCCGTCCGGGGGGGGTGGCCAGTGCGGCGATGGTGTCGGCGGTGGCCTCTAACTCGCTCACGGCCGCGCTGCAATCAGGTCTTGCTGGCCGCCTGCGCCTCGATCTGCCGGGTGATGTACCACTGTTGGGAAATGGACAACAGGTTGTTGACCACCCAATACAGCACCAGACCCGACGGGAAGAAGGCAAAGAAGGCCGTGAAGATCAGCGGCAGGAAGGACATGATCTTCTGCTGGATGGGGTCCATGGGTGGCGGATTCAGCTTCTGCTGAATGAACATGCTCAGGCCCATGATGACCGGCAGGACGTAGTAGGGATCCTTGGTCGATAGATCCTGAATCCACAGCATAAACGGCGCCTGACGCAGTTCAACACTCTCCAGCAACACCCAATAAAGGGCGATGAACACGGGGATCTGCACGATCATGGGCAAACAACCGCCGAGCGGATTGATCTTCTCCTTCTTGTAGATATCCATCATCGCCTTACTGAGCTTCTGGCGATCGTCGCCATAGCGTTCCTTCAGTTCCTTCATTCTGGGTGCGAACTGACGCATCTTCGCCATGCTGCGGTAGCTGGCCTGCGATAACTTGTAGAACAACAGCTTGATCACCAGAGTCACCAGGATGATCGCCAGACCCCAGTTACCGACCAGCGTATGGATGTGGTCCAACAGCCAGAACACCGGCTTGGCGAGGATATCCAGCACGCCATAATCCACGGACAGGCGTAGGTTGGGGGCGATCTTTTCCAGACGTGACTGCACCTTTGGGCCCACGAACAAGCGGCTGTGGAAGTGCGCGGTGTCGCCGGCATTCACGGTCTGTTCCGCACCGGAGAGACCGATCAGGTAGCGGCCATCGGCCAGCGCCTTGGTGTAGAAGTGGTTGGGCGCATCGGCATCGGGAATCCAGGCACTGAAGAAGTAGTGCTGCAACATGGCGACCCAGCCGCCCTTGCTGTAACTCTGCTCGGGCTTCCAGCCGGCCATGTCGTCGAACTGAATCTTCTCGTAGGGATCCCATTCGCTGGACACCACACCGCCCATGAAGGTGTAGATGAAGGTGGACTGGCCACGCTCGGCGACCTTGGTGCGCTGCAACTGCTCGTAGGCGCGGCCCTTCCAGGGTTTGTCCGCGCTGGTCACTTCGAAGTCCATGTCGATAACGTAGCTGTCGCGGTGGAAGGTGAAGATCTTGACCACGCTGACGCCGTCCTCACTCTGCCAGTTCAGGCGCACCGTGAGACTGTCTTCACCCTCGCCAAGACGATACTCGGTTTTCTCTGCCTGATAGAGGGCATGATGATCCGGCGCGGAACCGTCGGTGCTCACCAGGCCCGACTGGGCGATGAACAGGTTGGGCAGGCGATCGTCCAGCAGCTGTACCGGCTCAGGATCGCCCAGCGTCCAGGGATAGGCCAGCAACGCCGCTCGACTCACCTCGCCACCGGCGGTGTTGATTTCCACCCGCAGCAGATCGGTCTCCACCAGGATGTGCTGACCACGAACCGCCGCTGGCGCTGTTGAGGATTCAGCCACCGCAGGACTTTCGGCAGGCAGGGCGGTCGGCCCGTCCGAGGGCGGCAACGGTGCCACCGAAGGCGCACTGGGATCCGCAGAGGTCTGCACCGTCTGTTGTGCCGCCGGGGCCGGGGCATTCTGTTCCTGCCAGGCACTAAACAGCAGCATCAATACGAGAGAGAGTGCTACGAAAAGTAATAAACGCTGGTTATCCATGATAATTCAATTTTTCTTTTCCGGGACAGGGTCAAAGCCGCCTTCGTGCCAGGGGTGACAGCGGCACAGCCTTTTCACCGCCATTGCACCACCCCGCATAACGCCATGACGTTCCAGTGCCATCTGCGCATAGGAAGAACAACTTGGGTGATATCGGCAATGAGGACCCAATAGTGGGCTGAGCAGGTAGCGATAAGCCTGGATCAGGAGGATGAGGAGTTTGCGCATCTTTTTACCAATCGGCGCCAATGACGATTCAGGGAATGCAGCAGGCTTGGGTTGCTTGAGTCGTGGGTGGCATTGCGGCTGAGCACCACGATATCCAGGCCGGCCAGCTGTTGCCGGTGACGACGAAAACTCTCGCGCACCAGACGCTTGACACGATTTCTTCCAACGGCAGTCTTGATGTTGCGCTTGCTGATGGCAAGCCCGAGGCGTGGGTAGTCACGACCATTGGGCGTTGCCAGCACGAGCAAGCACTCATCCACGGATTTGCACCGGGTATCATTGAAGACGCGCTGGAAATCTCCCCGACTCAGCAATCTCAGCTGGCGGGGAAACCCCTGGGACTTGGCAGACTCTGCGATCAGTTCAGAGGGCTGATCCGGGGCTGCTGGCCACGATTTTCCCTGACTCAGGCACTCAGTCTCTTGCGGCCCTTGGCACGGCGTGCGCTGATGATCTTACGACCGGCCTTGGTGCTCATACGGGCACGAAAACCGTGGGTGCGCTTACGACGAATGGTGCTGGGTTGAAAGGTACGTTTCATGGCCTTTTCCGTGTGTTGGTCCGGGCGGATCATCCGCCGGTGAATTCATTAAAAAGCGGCGCAGAATACTGTATCAGGCCCCGATTTGTCAAGACTTATCCCCGCCTCAAGCGCTTATCCAGAGGTGTGGATAACTTGATTCCAGCGGTATAAACTTCTGCCCTTACGCGCCTGTCTTCCGGCGCCTTTATCTTTGGGGAATTTCCGTGAGTCTCAGGCCATGAGCACCTGGCAGCAATGTCTCGACTATCTCGAGGGAGAATTATCCCCGCAGCAGTTCAACACCTGGATTCGGCCACTGCAAGTGGTCGAGGATGAGCAAACCCTGCGCCTGTTGGCGCCCAATCGATTTGTTGCCGACTGGGTATCTGACCGGTTTCTCACCCAGATTCGGGGTTTCGTCTGCCAGCAAAACGAAAATGCCGGCTTCGAGGTCATCCTCGAAATCGGTGGCTCCACACCGGATATAGGCCGCGGCCCCAAGGCCGATCCGGCGGCGGGCAGCGCAGGCAGAAAACGTGGCCACAGTACCACGGTCGTCCACAACAGTGGCCTCAATCCGGACGCCACCTTCGAAAATTTTGTTGAAGGTAAATCCAATCAGCTGGCACGTGCCGCCTCATTCCAGATCGGCGAAAACCCCGGTGGCGCTTACAACCCACTGTTCATCTATGGCGGAGTCGGCCTGGGCAAGACTCACCTGATGCATGCCGTCGGTAACCTCATCGTCGCGCAAAACCCCGGCGCCAAAGTGGTCTACCTGCATTCGGAGCGCTTCGTACAGGATATGGTCAAGGCCCTGCAACACAACGCCATCGACGAGTTCAAGCGCTACTACCGTTCGGTCAACGCCCTGCTGATCGACGACATTCAGTTCTTCGCCGGCAAGGAGCGTTCACAGGAAGAATTTTTCCACACCTTCAATGCCTTGCTAGAAGGCCAGCAGCAAATCATCCTCACCTGTGACCGCTACCCGAAAGAGGTTTCAGGTTTGGAGGAGCGATTAAAGTCCCGCTTTGGCTGGGGCCTGACCGTCGCCATCGAGCCACCCGAGTTGGAAACCCGTGTCGCTATCCTCATGAGCAAGGCCGTCCAGCTGAAGGTCAACCTGCCCCAGGACGTCGCTTTTTTCATTGCCAAACGAATCCGCTCAAACATACGTGAGCTGGAGGGTGCCCTGCGGCGTGTTTCTGCCAATGCACGCTTTACCGGACAGCCAATTACCGTTGATTTTACCAAGGATGCCCTGAAAGATCTGATTGCCCTGCAGGAAAAACTGGTTACCATCGAAAATATTCAGAAGACGGTGGCGGAATATTATAAGATCCGGGTATCTGAGCTACTGTCGAAAAGGCGAAATCGTTCCATTGCACGTCCACGACAGATCGCCATGGCCCTCTCCAAGGAGCTGACGAACCACAGCCTGCCGGAAATCGGCGATGCCTTCGGTGGCCGCGATCACACCACGGTGCTGCACGCCTGCCGTAAGATCAAAGAACTCAAGATCAGCGAAGTCAGAATTATGGAAGATTATTCGAATTTGGTCAGAACCCTGTCAAGTTGATGGGGATAAGCTGTGGATAAGCTAATGATTAGTGGAAAATGCCCATGTATTCACATTTTATCCACAGCTTGTACAGCACATTCAAACGGCTTTATTCGGTACTTATTAGTCAGTATAACCTATTGAAATTAATGGATAAAAATCAGTTATCCACAGAATTATGGGTGACTAATAACAGTAATAATAAGTTTATTCTTAATAATATAAATATTAAGTAACAGGACGATTGATATGAAATTTTCGATCCAGAGAGAATCCATCTTGAAACCCCTGCAGACGATTACCGGGGTGGTGGAACGTCGTCAGACATTACCTGTATTGTCCAACCTGCTACTCAGTGTCAGCCCCGATGGGCTCTCCATGACAGCAACAGATCTGGAAGTGGAAATGATCGCCAGGGTTTCTCTCGAAGGTGCAGAGGCTGGAGATATCACCCTGCCGGCACGCAAACTTGTGGATATTTGCAAGGCCCTGCCAGAGGGTGCACAGATCGATATCATCTATGACGAAGAGAAAGAGCGGGCAACCATCAAGTCTGGAAGGAGCCGCTTTAATCTAACCACTCTGCCTGTCAACGAGTTTCCCAATATCGAAGAAGTCAAAGGTGTGTTTGAGTTTGAGGTTGCGCAAAACGTACTCAAGCAACTGATTGATAAAACCGCTTTTGCCATGGCACAGCAAGATGTTCGTTACTACCTGAACGGACTTTTGCTGGAAGTCGACAGTGGAATGATTCGCACGGTAGCAACCGACGGACATCGTCTGGCTGTCTGTGAGCACAAGACCCAGGTCAGCCCGGGTGAAAAAATTCAGGTTATTCTGCCGCGTAAGGGCGTGATGGAATTGTCTCGACTGCTGTCGGATGAGGATGAGCCCGTGAAAATGACGGTCGGTAATAATCATGTGTGTGCCGTACTCAAGGAGTATTCCTTCACGTCCAAGCTCATCGACGGTAAATTCCCGGATTATCAGCGGGTTATTCCTCGAGATTCCGATAAAGATGTGACTGCCGATCATGAACTACTGCGGCAGGCTCTGGTTCGCACGTCTATCCTTTCTAATGAAAAATATCGCGGAATACGACTGCGCCTGCAGGATGGATTAATTCAGGCACAGGCAAATAACCCGGAAATGGAAGAGGCCGAGGAAGAAATCGAGGTCCAGTACACGGGCGCTAAGCTTGAGATTGGTTTCAACGTGAGTTATCTGTTGGATGCACTTAATGTCATCGATACGCCCAATGTAACGCTGGCCCTCGGTGATGCCAACAGCAGCTGCGTGATGCGGGCAGAGGGTGAGACGGAATGCACCTATGTCATTATGCCAATGCGCCTGTAGTTTTTCCAAGCCGCAATGGGGCTGATCCAGCTCAGTGTTTCCAATCTTCGGAATATCACCCAGGCCACATTGAATCCACACCCGGCCTTCAATTTAATTTCTGGCGTCAACGGCAGTGGTAAGACCAGCCTGCTGGAGGCCATTTACTTCCTTGGTCGTGGTCGGTCTTTTAAGGCCTCCAACAATGAAAAGCTCATCCAGAAAGGAAAAAGCGAATTTATTATTACGGGACGGATATGCCTGAACGACAGGGAATTCCAGCTGGGTATTCAGCGTGCAAATAAGCGAACCCACATACGTCTCTCTGGTCAAACGATATCAAAGGCCAGTCAACTCACCGAAGTGTTACCGATCCAGATTATCGAGCCTAGCCTCCATGCCTTTTTTGAGCAGGGACCGGAAGTCAGGCGACGGTTCCTTGAATGGGGTGTGTTCCACGTGGAACCACGCTATGAGCAGGCATGGCGCAATTACCGCAGGGTGTTGCAACAACGAAATGCTGCTCTGAAGGCCCACTGGAGTAGGGCTGCGATCATGCAGTGGGACGCGCTGCTGGTTGAATCAGCCGTAAAGATCAATGCCTATCGGCAGGCCTATCTTGAAAAGATAGCGCACTTTCTGCACAAGTTTCCCAGACAACACCATATAGATTTCATGCAGGACATGGAGATGGAATACTATCCCGGCTGGAAGAGGGGTGCAGATCTCGGCGAGGTTCTGGCGGCATCGCTTGACTCGGACTTTACACGAGGCTTCACTCAGTCGGGCCCGCATCGTGCGGATATTCGCTTCAGGATAGGTGGGGACAGGGGGAGGGATGTCCTTTCCCGCGGCCAGCAAAAGCTGTTTATTAGCCTCCTCTTTCTGGCCCAGTCAATCTTGCTCAGAGAGCTGACAGGAAAGAGTTCACTGATTCTGATCGATGATCTTGCGGCAGAGTTGGATGAAACCTCAAGGGCGACACTGCTGAGTGTCCTGCTGTCGACCGACAGCCAGGTATTTATCACAGCAACCTCTTTGGATAGCCTAAGCGGTTTGTGGGATGAACTACCGCATGCTGTGTTCCACGTGGAACACGGAAATATTGAACAGGTGATATAATGCAACCTAGATCCTGTAAGTGGTCGTGCTTGCGCAGTGCACCACCAAAAATAGGCGCTTTAGGCGAGTTCTTGCAGGATCTAGGTGAAATACCTTAGTGATTGATAACGGGCGCAATGTGCGCGGAGTGTGTGATGCCAGACGAAAGCAATTATGATTCCACGAAAATCAAGGTCCTGAAGGGACTGGATGCGGTGCGCAAGCGCCCCGGCATGTATATCGGTGACACCGATGATGGGACGGGACTGCACCACATGGTTTTTGAGGCTGTGGACAATGCCATCGATGAGGCGCTGGCGGGGCATTGCACGGAAACCAGTGTCACTATTCATGCCGACGGATCCATTAGTGTTATCGACAACGGGCGCGGTATTCCGGTCGATATCCACGAGGAAGAGGGCCGTTCCGCTGCAGAAGTCATCATGACGGTGTTGCATGCCGGCGGTAAGTTTGATGATAATTCCTACAAGATCTCGGGTGGTTTGCATGGCGTCGGCGTATCCGTGGTCAATGCGCTGTCTGAATGGCTAAAACTGACCATCTGGCGCGAAGGCAAGACACACTATCAGGAATACAGTAATGGTGACCCGGTTGAGCCACTGAAGGTCGTCGGCGAGACCCAACGGACCGGCACAGAGATCCGTTTTCTCCCCAGCAGGGAGATCTTCACCAATACGGAATTTCATTACGATATTCTGGCCAAACGCCTGCGTGAGCTGTCATTTCTCAATTCAGGTGTGCGTATCCTCCTTAGCGATGAGCGCACGGAAAAGCAGGATATTTTCGAGTATGAAGGGGGTATTGCGGCCTTTGTCGAACATCTCAATCGCAACAAGACGCCGCTGCACCCCGAGGTCTTTTCTTTTGTGGTCCAAAAAGACGATGTGATGGTAGAAGTCGCCATGCAATGGAATGATTCTTACCAGGAAAACATCTTCTGCTTTACCAATAATATTCCCCAGCGTGATGGTGGCACTCATCTGGCGGGTTTTCGCAGCGCATTGACACGCACCTTGAATCAATACATCGAAGCCGAAGGTGTGGCGAAAAAGGCCAAGGTTCAGCCCTCGGGTGATGATTCCCGCGAGGGTTTGACCGCTGTGCTGTCTGTGAAGATACCGGATCCCAAGTTTTCGTCTCAGACCAAGGACAAGCTGGTGTCTTCGGAGATAAAGGGCATTGTCGAGTCGGCCGTGTCTGAAAAATGCAATGAATTCCTGCTGGAAAATCCAAGCGAGGCCAAGGCCATCGTGGCCAAGATCGTCGATGCGGCACGCGCCCGTGAAGCGGCCCGCAAGGCACGGGAAATGACGCGCCGCAAGGGGGCCTTGGATATCGCCGGCCTGCCCGGAAAACTGGCCGATTGCCAGGAAAAGGATCCTGCCAAGTCTGAACTGTTTCTCGTCGAGGGCGACTCCGCTGGCGGTTCCGCCAAGCAGGGCAGGGATCGCAAGAGTCAGGCCATTCTGCCGCTGAAGGGCAAGATTCTGAATGTGGAAAAGGCGCGCTTCGACAAGATGCTGTCATCGGCGGAAGTGGGCACCCTGATCACCGCCCTCGGCTGCGGTATCGGCAGGGAAGAGTTCAATCCAGATAAACTGCGTTATCACCGCATTATCATCATGACCGATGCCGATGTGGATGGCTCGCACATCCGCACCCTGCTGCTGACCTTTTTCTATCGGCAGATGGCGGAGCTTATCGAGCGCGGTCATATCTATATTGCCCAACCGCCGTTGTACAAGGTGAAAAAGGGCAAGCAGGAGCGCTATGTTAAAGACGATGTCGAGCTGAATGAGTATCTGCTACAGACGGCGCTTGAAAATGCCGGCCTATATGTGGCGGAAGGTGCCCCTGCAATCACCGGTGTTACGCTAGAAACTCTTTCAAAACAATATCTTACAGTCATGTCGACCGTGGAAAGACTGTCGCGGCGTTATCATCCCGCGCTCTTGGAACAGCTGGTCTACCTGTCCGCCATCGATCCGGCGGCATTGCAGGACAGGGCAAAGGCCGAGGTCTGGTTCAAGGCACTGGAAGAGCGGCTGAACGCCGTTGACCTCAGCGAGATCCGTTACGATATCTCGTTGGAAGACGATGCCGAGCACGATGCCGTCTGGCTGGCGCGGGTCAATGCGATCAGTCATAACGTGGGTAACGAGCGAGTGCTCACCAGCGAATTTTTCAATTCCGCTGAATATGCCAGCATGGTGGCGCTGGGCGAGCAGCTGCGCGACCTGTTGGGTGAGGGCGCCTATGTGCAACGAGGCGAACGCAGGGCCCCTGTGAGCAGCTTCAAGGAGACGCTGGACTGGTTGATGGCCGAGGCGCGTCGCGGGCAGCACATCCAGCGTTACAAGGGCCTGGGGGAGATGAATCCCGAGCAGCTTTGGGAGACGACGCTGGATCCCGAAGTGCGGCGTTTGTTGCAGGTGCGGATCGAAGACGCAGTAGCAGCCGATGAGGTGTTTACCACCCTGATGGGTGACCAGGTAGAACCGCGGCGCGAATTTATCGAGAGCAATGCCCTGCAGGTGGCGAATCTGGATGTCTGACGGATAGCAGGTGTCGGATTTCGCCATTCGTGGTTTGGAATCCCGTTTTTGAATTATCTGGTCCCCTGGAAGAATGCGTTGGTTGGACTATCGCTGGGACAATTTGGATCTGGGGAGAATGGCACTGACTTAGGCTTGAGAGGCTTGGAATGCCGGCATTGCCGCGAAGGCGGGAATCCAGAATGTCCGGCACTTCAAGCATTCTGGTTTCCGGGTCTTCACTTCGTTTCGCCCGGAATGACGGTATTTTCGGTTTTAAGTTAGTGCCATTCGGATCTGGGTACGAAATTAAAGCCAGCAAATCCACTGGCCGATACATATAATAATCATATAATTATTTGTAAATAAACAGATAGCTGTATAATGTAACGATTGAAGACCAGCATTCAGGAGTTTGTCATTATGGCGGCTTTACTTGAAAGAAGAGATCAATCGATATCAATCACCGACTTTATCCGCACGGCCAAGAAAGCATTCGATGCACTGACCAGTGGAAAGCAGGATCGATTTGTTGTCATGAAGAACAACAATCCCTCTGCGGTAGTGTTGCCTGTCGATACCTTTGAAGCCATGCAGAATGAGCTGGAGGATTTACGTTTACAGGTCATCGCCGTTGAACGTCTGGGCAGCTTTGATGCCAGCAAAGCGATCAGCCACGCTGATATGGTTGCTCGTTACTCAGATGAAGATGAGGACTAACCCGGAAAATTCATAAATTATGCACAATCTCGCTTGTCTATTGATTCCACAGGAAATATTTCCTCAGTTGCCCGTAATCACCGATACGGGGCTCCTTCGGAAATTTCCCTGTGAACCCAATATCCTACGCGATCTTTGCGCAAATTTATGAAATTCCCGGGCTAAAGCAGATGGTATGGGATGTCACCTACCATCCGGAAGTACAAAATGATTTAGATAGTATTGGCAGACCGGAAGCCCGTCGCATCCTGAAGGTCATTGAAGATCGGCTTGTAAACGGTTCTCCTGACCAGTCAGGTAAGCGATTGAGGGGTAATCTCGCAGGCTGTCGCCGTATACGCACCGGGTCTTATCGGATCATTTATAAGGTAAACGGGGATTGCGTCGAGGTGCTTATCCTGGCCGTCGGTCCACGGCGTGACAATGAAGTTTATGCGAACACGGGTAAGCGGATTTAACGGTTTTTTCGCACCCTCTTTGTCAAAATTTCGAAGCTGGAAGTGAGCGCTCACTACTATAATGGCTGACCACAGGCCATGGATCTGCGCAAAAAAGAAAAGGGCGGCTACCCGCGAAGGTAGCCGCCCTTTTTCAGGTTTGGCGACTTGTTCAGCCTTCCTGGTGGTAGCGGATGACGCGTTCGACTTCGTTCTTGGAGCCCAGGACCACCGGCACGCGCTGGTGCAGGCCGGTGGGCTGGATTTCCATGATGCGCTCACGGCCCGTGGAGCAAATGCCGCCAGCCTGCTCGACGATGAAGCCCATGGGGTTGGCCTCATACATCAGGCGCAGCTTGCCGGGCTTGCTGGGATCGCGGGTGTCTTTGGGATACATGAAGATGCCACCGCGGGTCAGGATGCGGTAGACCTCGGCGACCATGGAGGCCACCCAGCGCATGTTGAAATCCTTGTCGCGGGGACCGGTAGTGCCGGCCAGGCACTCGTCGATGTAACGTTGCATGGGGGCTTCCCAGTGACGTTGGTTTGACATGTTGATGGCGAACTCGGCGGTATCTTCGGCGATGGTCATGCCGGGATGGGTGAGGATGAACTCGCCGACATTGTGATCGAGGGTGAAGCCGTTGACACCGTTGCCGGTGGTCAGCACCAGCATGGTGGACGGGCCGTAGAGGGTAAAGCCGCCGCAGACCTGCTCGGTGCCGGGCTGCAGGAAGTCTTCCGCGGTGGGGTTCTCGACGCCCTCGGGGCAGCGCAGGATGGAGAAGATGCTGCCCACAGACAGGTTAACGTCGATGTTGCTCGATCCGTCCAGCGGGTCGAAGGTCAGCAGGTACTTGCCTTTGGGATATTCCGCAGGTATTGGGTAGATGTCGTCCATCTCTTCGGAGGCCATGGCGCCCAGGTGGCCGCCCCACTGATTGGCCTTGAGGAAGATATCGTTGGAGAGGATATCGAGCTTCTTCTGGGTTTCACCCTGAATATTTTCACTACCGGCAGAACCCAGCACACCGACCAGAGCGCCTTGGTTCACGCAGCTGGAAATCGCCTTGCAGGCGGTGACAACGTCGTTCAGCAGGGCCGTAAAATCACCAGACGCACTCTTGGCGCCGCGCTGTTCTTCGATGATGAATTGGGTAAAGGTTTCACCAGTGTGCATAATAGTTTCCTAGTCTCAGGGGGCTGCAAAGCCGCACATTCTAGCAGATTCACAGATATTACTAAATGGATCGACGGCCTTGCATGGACCTGCCGGTTGCCAGCATCCTTAATAGTCCTTAGCATGGTGGCCATTTTTTACCCTGCACAGACGTGATGTGCAGATTTTCACAAGCATTGAAGAAGAGTTGAATGGTATGACCGAAATCGTTCGCATCGCCACCCGCAAGAGTCCACTCGCCCTGTGGCAGGCCGAATACGTCCGCGACCGCCTGCTGGCCAAATTCCCTGATTTGCAGATAGAGCTGGTGAAGATGGTCACCCAGGGTGACAAGATCCTCGACACCCCATTGGCCAAGGTGGGCGGCAAGGGCCTGTTCGTCAAGGAGCTGGAGCAGGGCATGCTGCGTGGCGACGCCGATATCGCCGTGCATTCGATGAAGGACGTACCGGTGGAATTCCCCGAGGGCCTGCATCTGGCGGTGATCTGCGAGCGTGAGGATCCGCGCGATGCCTTTGTTTCCAATACCTATGCCAGTGTCGACGAGCTGCCGCAGGGCGCCAGGGTCGGTACCTCCAGCCTGCGCCGTCAGTGCCAGTTGCGCGCCAATCGTCCCGATCTCAACATCCTCGACCTGCGTGGCAACGTTAACACCCGTCTGCGCAAACTCGACGAAGGCAACTATGATGCCATCATCCTCGCCAGTGCCGGCCTCAAACGTCTCGGATTTGAAGACCGCATCCGCAGCTGTCTGAGCACCGAACAGAGTCTGCCGGCCATCGGCCAGGGTGCCGTGGGCATTGAGACACGCAGCGATGATGCACGCATCCACGAACTCATCGCCCACCTCAACGACACTCACACTCAGACCTGCGTGCTGGCCGAACGCGCCATGAACCACCGTCTCGAAGGCGGCTGTCAGGTACCCATCGCCGGCTTCGCTGAACTGGATGGAGCCCGCCTGCGCCTGCGTGGACTTGTGGGCCGTCCCGACGGCGGGGAAGTGATT